>CAIJJH010000124.1 GCA_903820955.1 uncultured Micrococcales bacterium | reverse complement strand
GGTCGGCCAAGAGTTTTGGGCCGAGCTAACAGGGGAGGGGCGGTCGAAAGTCCTCATGCCCAATCGAGGCCTGCACTTTGCGCTCGATTCGATAGCAGCCCTAGAAAGTTCAAGGCGCCTACTGGGTGATTCCTACATCCACGAATTGGCAATTTCGACTCTGAACGAACTTCCACCAGTCTTCGCAAGAGGTGAGCTGACTGAGGTGCGTGGTCAAAAGGTTGAATTTATTCTGGTTCAAAACCCCGGCTCGATGCAACTGAACCTCGACAACCTCGACGGTGATACTGAGCAAATTCTCCTCGCCATCGGCAAGGATGTTCACGACCCATCTTGGCTGTGGACGGTGGACTATTCCAACCTGAAACACGTCGACGTGGTTACCGGTTTACAAGCCGCCCAGGCAGCACTGCTACTCAAATATCACGAAGTGCCCGTCGGTGTTGTCTTAGATGACCTTGACGCTGCAATCGATGCGTTCTTCAATCTCCCTGTGCCTGTCCGCGGCAACAAGACTGTCTTGTTCTCGGCCGACTCGATGCGACGTATGCGCAGAGCTCTTGGGTTTTGGTCGCCAGAGGAGGTCGAGCGATGATCAGTTTTTACACACTGTTTCCGGATCGATTGAATCTCAACGGCGATCAAGCAAACATTTTGGTACTTCAAAAGAGGCTGGAATGGCAAGGGATCGCGTCTGAGGTTGTCGAGTTGACTACCGAGAAAGATTTCGAAGAACTCAGCGTCGGCTTTACTAATGACCCCGCTGGCAAGTTTTTGCTAGTCGGTCACGGCTCTACCGCGGCAATGCAAAGCTTCAGTTCAATGCATGACGCGGTTCAGTCGGCCGTGCGTGAACTAGCGAAGGCAGGATTGCCAGGATTGGCCGTTGGTAGTGGCTACGAACTCTTGGTTCCAGATTTCGCGCGCGGTGCGCGACTAAGTGATTATGCAGATATCGCCTCGACCGATACGTTGCCCAGGATTCACGGCTACGTTAATTCGGATACCGATCTTCCATTGGTGAGCGCCTTGGGCGAAGCATTCATCTGCACAATGGTTCACGGCCCGGTATTGGCTCGAACTCCCGAGCTCGCAGACCTGCTGCTGAGTCGTATGGGGGTTGTTGTTACACCAAGCGAGAATTCAAGACAAGCAGACGCATTTGCTGCGGCTGCGAATAACTAACGAGTAAGTAGTCGATCGGTTTCGTCGTGCCAGTCGAGCACGATTGCCTCAAGCTTCGGCTTGTTCTCGGCACCGTGGTGGCCGCAGAAAAATAGTTCACCAGTTGCAAGGCTTGCACGAATGTAGGCTTGTGCTCCACAGACGTCGCAGCGGTCTTCGGCTGTCAGTGCGGGCTTGGTTTCTGGTGCTACTACTGTGTCTTCCATGTCTCTATCGAAACACAGACATCCGACATAGGAGCGCAGATACGGCCTAATTTCGCTATCGGCGAATAGCATTGCCAAGTGCCAAACACCGATTATTCAGCCAGACACCTAAGCGTCCTAGAGGGGCTCGAGGCGGTTCGCAAGCGACCCGGCATGTATATCGGCTCCACAGACTCTCGTGGGCTTATGCACTGCCTTTGGGAAATCATCGACAACTCGGTTGACGAAGCCCTTGCCGGCCACGGTACGTCGATCGAGATTCAACTGCACAAGGACGGCAGCGTCGAGGTACGAGACAAGGCTCGTGGTGTTCCAGTTGATATCGAGCCGAAGACCGGACTCAGCGGTGTCGAAGTTGTGTTTACCAAGCTCCACGCCGGCGGCAAGTTCGGCTCTGGTTCGTACGCGGCCTCTGGCGGTCTCCACGGCGTTGGCGCCTCGGTTGTCAACGCGCTTTCGGAACGTCTCGATGTCGAAGTGGATCGCGATGGCAAGACCTACGCGATGTCTTTTCGCCGGGGTGAACCTGGAACTTTCGATGATGCTGGCGGCATAGCACCTACCAACAAGTTCAGCCCATTCGAGGAATCAAGCGTTTTGCGCGAAATCGGCAAGGTTGCCAAGGGTGTTACAGGTACTCGGGTGCGGTACTGGGCCGACCCTCAAATCTTTGTCAAGGACGCAAACTTCGTTGTAGACGAGTTGCTTGGCAGGGCGCGCCAGACCGCGTTTCTGGTGCCTGGTCTCGGGCTAAAGATCACCGACGAGCGACCGCAAGAGCCCGAGGTTCACCAATTCAAGTTCGATGGCGGGCTGGTTGAGTTTGCCGACTACCTGGCAAAAGACGCCGCCCTTACCTCCACCTGGCGACTCAGCGGCAACGGTTCGTTCACCGAAACCGTTCCCGTGCTCAATGAATCGGGCAACATGGAGTCTCGCGATGTCGAGCGCAACTGCGAGGTTGAAGTAGCAATTCGCTGGGGCATCGGCTATGAGACCGAAGTCAAGTCATTCGTCAACATAATCTCGACACCAAAGGGTGGAACCCACCTAGCGGGATTCGATCAGGCGGTGCTTAAGGCGCTGCGCACCCAGATAGACCTAAATAGTCGCAAGCTAAAGCTTGGCAACGACAAGGTCGAAAAAGAGGACGCGTTCGCGGGAATGACGGCAGTTGTTGCGGTGCGACTTGCCGAGCCACAGTTCGAGGGCCAGACCAAAGAGATTCTGGGAACACCGGCCGTTAAGAACATCGTTGCCAACATCGTCGCCGAGGCTCTTTCCGAGCGCCTAACCAGTTCCAAACGCGACGACAAGGCTCAATCTGCGCTTCTCTTAGAGAAGGTCGTCTCGGAGATGAAGTCACGAATCTCCGCAAGAACTCACAAAGAGACACAGCGCCGTAAAAATGCACTCGAGTCTTCATCTCTCCCGACCAAGCTGGTCGATTGCCGCACGCAAGAGACCGAGGTTTCGGAGCTGTTCATCGTAGAGGGAGATTCGGCTCTGGGCACAGCCAAACTCGCTCGCAACAGCGAGTTTCAGGCTCTGCTTCCAATTCGCGGCAAGATTCTCAACGTGCAGAAGGCTTCGGTTAGTGACATGCTTTCCAACACCGAATGTGCATCAATCATTCAGGTGATTGGTGCCGGCTCGGGTCGAAGCTTCGACCTCGACTCTGCTCGCTACGGCAAAATCATTCTGATGTCGGACGCGGACGTCGATGGTGCACACATTCGAACCCTTTTGCTCACCCTGTTTTTTAGGTACATGCGTCCTCTTGTGGAGGCAGGACGCGTGTTCGCCGCCGTACCGCCTCTTCACCGGGTAATGGTGATAAATCACGGCAGCAAGCCCAACGAGGCGATTTACACCTATTCGCAAGCCGAGCTCGAGACACTCCTAGCGAAGCTCAAAGCCAGCGGCAAGCGCTACCAGGAACCAATTCAGCGTTACAAGGGTTTGGGCGAAATGGATGCCGATCAGTTGGCCGAAACGACGATGGACCGCGAACATCGCGTTTTGAGGCGAGTAACCGTTGACGATGCCGATGCAGTCGAGCAGGTATTCGAGCTACTTATGGGCAATGAAGTTGCCCCTAGACGAGATTTCATCATCAATTCGGCGGACGATTTTGATACCGAGAGAATCGACGCTTAGTTTTACCTGGTTCCGACAGATCCGATAACCGCTCCGATGACCGAGCCGCTGGCATCGCGCTTTGCGACCTGCGGAAGTTCGACCGGCTTACCATCTGAGGCAACTGCCATCGGCTCGCCTTGAACCACCTGAGCGAAATAGAGCTGGTCTTCGTTGCGCACAAACTTCTGAGCACGAACTCCGCCGGTAGCGCGGCCCTTCGAAGGGAACTCGGAAAGTTCGGAAACCTTGGTGCTACCGGCGTCTGTACCGGCCAACGCCTCTGAGCTGTTGGCAGATGTAATTACGAAGGCGGCTTCGGGGTCGCCAATCTTGCCGAAGAAGATTGCCTTTGCTGCATCGGCGATGTTGATTCCGGCGACTCCAGAGGCGGCTCTTCCTTGTGCACGAAGAGCGCCTGCGTCGAATCGCAACAGCTGCGCGTCCGAGGTTATGAACACGCATTCGGTTGCGTTCTCGGCAGAGACAACCCCGATGACGGTGTCGCCATCCTTGAGAGAGATGAGTTCGAATTCGTCCTTAGATGGGTAGTCAGCCGCGACTCGCTTTACGACTCCACTTGCAGTGCCGAGCAGTAACTCTGAATCACCCGAAATGTCGAATACACCAAGCACTAGCTCGTTCTTGAGCCCGAGAAATTCTGCGATTTTCACTCCGCTACCAGAGTCAAAATCCTCACCCGTGGTTGGCACATCGCCGACGTGGATGCGTAACATCCGACCAGTGGACGTGGCGAAGCCAAGATCCTTGCGCGTTGAGGTATGAATTCTTATTGCAATTGCGTCGTGCTTCTTACGCTTGGCTCCATCAGAGGTCGCAACGGAGGAGTCTGAACGGGCTAGGATTCCCGAGCTGGTCAGGGTGATCACACAATCGGTGTCTGCTAGCTCGGCGCTCATGCCCACGGCCTTGGCGTTCGAAACTGGCTTCACTTCATCGGTTTCGGTGCGGAGTTCGGTTCGACGATCGTCACCGTAAACCTTGGCTACCTCGGCCATCTCATCGGCAACGAGGCTCCTCAAGATGGCATCATCGCTGAGGATCCTTTCAAGCTCGGTGATTTCTTCACGAAGCTTGTCGGCTTCGGCGTCCAGCTCGATTTTTGAGAATTTGGTGAGTCTGCGAAGGCGCAACTCCAGGATGTACTCCGCTTGCTCTTCGGACAAGTCGAAGACCTGGCGTAGCCGAGTTCTCGCCTCGTCAGCCTCGTCGCTCGACCTAATAACTTGGATTACCTCGTCGATGGAAAGAATGGCAACTAGCAGGCCATCAACTAGGTGCAGCCGCGCCTGACGCTTGCCTAAACGGTTTTTGGATCGACGACGTGTGACTGTGACCCGGTGAGCCAGGTAGACGCCAAGTAGCTCCTTGAGGCCTAAGACCTGTGGACGACCATTCACCAAAGCAACGTTGTTGATGCTGAACGAGTCTTCCATCGGGGTGAAGCGGTAGAGAAGATCCAAAACCACCTGCGGGTCGAAGCCAGTCTTGAGCTCGATAACCAGTTTCAAGCCGTTGGTTCTGTCGGTGAGGTCGGTGACATCGGCGATACCTTGCAGGCGTTTATTGTTCACGCCCTCCTTGATCTTCTCGATGACCTTTTCGGGTCCGATCAGGTAGGGGAGCTCGGTCACCACGAGCCCGAGTTTTCTTGGGGAAACACTTTCAACGCTGACTCGCGCCCTGGTCTTAAAAGCGCCTCTTCCGGTCTCGTAGGCCTCGGCAACGCCGTCTAGACCAACGACGATTCCGCCGGTCGGTAGGTCTGGTCCAGGAACATACTTCATGAGTTGCTTCGTGGTGGCTTCTGGATTCTCTAGCAGGAAGCGCGCGGCCGCAACCACCTCTCGCATGTTGTGCGGCGGCATATTCGTTGCCATACCAACCGCGATGCCTGCGGAACCGTTGACAAGGAGGTTCGGGAATCCTGCCGGTAGTACCTCGGGCTCGGTCAATTGCGCGTCGTAATTGGGTTTGAAATCTACGGTGTCTTCGTCCAAGCCCTCGTTCATGGCCATAGCGGCTGCGGCTAAGCGCGCCTCGGTGTAACGGGCGGCAGCTGGCCCATCGTCGAGCGAGCCAAAGTTGCCGTGGCCATCGATCAGAGGGACGCGAAGAGTAAACGGCTGCGACATGCGAACCAGGGCGTCGTAAATAGCGCCGTCTCCGTGCGGGTGTAGCTTTCCCATGACCTCGCCAGTTACGCGAGCTGACTTTACGTGCCCGCGATCTGGTCGCAGACCCATTTCACCCATCTGGTAAATAATGCGGCGGTGGACCGGTTTTAGACCGTCTCGGGCGTCTGGCAGAGCGCGCGCGTAGATGACCGAGTACGAGTATTCAAGAAACGACTCTTGCATCTCGACTCTTAGGTCGATGTCTACGATTCGCTCTTCGGGTTTCTGACTGGTCATTTCTTACTCTGTGGCACACTTGGTGGGATGACTCTGACGATGCTACCGCGTGCCCCAAAGGATGTCGGGAGGCTCTCTGACGTGTTGATTAGCGCTCTTGGTGCGATCATCGGGGGAGAGGCTAACCGGCTGAAGCTACCGCGCGTAAAGTCCGCTGTGGTCGTTCTGATCGATGGTCTCGGCCTCGTAAATCTTCAACAAAACTCCGGCCACGCCCGAAACCTATCCAGAATGCTTGAAGCTTCTGGCTCACAAGGCATTCGCTGCGGGTTTCCGAGCACCACTGCAGTAAGCCTGGCCAGCTTGGGAACAGGTCTTCGCGCTGGTGAACACGGCATTCTTGGCTATCAGGTGCTCGACTCAGCTGACAAACCTAAAAACATGCTCACGGGCTGGGAAAACGACGAAGAAGCTAGAAGCTGGCAACCGAACACAACCGTCTTCGAGCTGGCGGTCAAAGCGGGAGTAGTCGCACACATGGTTGCCTCTCCCGAGTACGCAGCGACCGGTTTTACAGCGTTATCGATGTCTGGAGCCAAATTCTCCGGAATTGCAGACCTCAACGGTCGAGTTTTGGCAGCGCAGGCCATCGCGAAGACCAATGGAACCATCTGCTACCTGTATTTCGCTGAACTCGATCAGGCCGCACATAGAT
>CAIJJH010000123.1 GCA_903820955.1 uncultured Micrococcales bacterium | reverse complement strand
GGTAGCCGAGGCGGTTGCCGCTGCACACAAGTTGGCCCAGCACCCGGCACCGCTACCCAACTCGATCGCAAAACTCGAGAGCGAAGGCTCAATCGACCAAGCGGTTGCGCGAGCGCGTTCCGCCTCGGCAGCATGGGCCAAGAACGCCGCCGAGCGAGAACGCCTGCTTCACCTAGCGGCCCGCGAATTACAGAAACGCAGAACCGAGCTGGCGACGGTCATGATTGCCGAAGCCGGTAAGACAATCGCCGAGGCAGACACCGAGATCTCCGAGGCAATCGACTTCGCAAACTTCTATGCCTCGCGAATTGCCGACCTCTCATCGCGAAAGCACGCCCGCTTCGACCCGTACCGAGTGACAGTGGTGACACCGCCGTGGAACTTCCCTGTCGCGATTCCGGCCGGTGGCGTCCTAGCCGCTCTAGCCGCGGGCTCGACGGCAATCATCAAACCCGCCCCCGAGGTTCCGCGCTGCTCCGAACTCATGGTCGAGGCCCTCTGGGCGGCGGGCATTCCTCGTGACGTGCTTCAAATCGTCTCGGTCGAAGACGGCCCTCTAGGACTCCATCTGGTCGGCAACGACCTCGTGGACAACGTGGTGCTAACCGGCGCGTGGGAGACGGCAAAGCTGTTCAAAGACCACAAGCGAGGCCTTCACCTCATGGCTGAGACCAGCGGCAAGAACGCCATGGTGATCACTCCGAATGCCGACCTCGACTTAGCCGCAGCCGACCTAGCCAAGAGCGCGTTCGGTCACGCCGGTCAAAAGTGTTCGGCAGCCAGCCTTGCAATCTTGGTTGGCTCGGTCGCCAAGTCGAAGAAGTTTCTCGAGCAATTGGTCGATGCCGCCGCCTCTATGAAGGTGGGTCTCGAGGCGGATTCGTCCATCGGCGCTCTGGTCAACCCGCCCAGTGGCAAGTTGCTCCGAGCGCTCACCACGCTCGAACCAGGCGAGTCCTGGCTTCTCGAACCAAAGCAACTAGACGACGAGGGCTACTTCTGGAGCCCAGGCATCAAGCTCGGCATCAAACCCGGAAGCTGGTTTCACCTAAACGAATGCTTCGGGCCGGTGCTCGGCATCATGAGCGCTAAGAACCTGAAGCAGGCGGTAGAAATTCAAAACGGCACCGACTACGGGCTGACCGCCGGAATCCAGAGCCTCGACCCCGAGGAACAGCGTTTCTGGATCGAAAACGTGATTGCCGGTAACAAATACATCAACCGAGGAATCACGGGAGCGATCGTGAAGCGCCAGCCGTTTGGTGGCCTCAAGCGCTCCTCGGTCGGGCCGGGTTTCAAGGCTGGTGGCGACTACTACCTATACGGTTTTGGCGTCTGGCGCGACCTCGGCACCGGCGTCGACGAGCGCAAGTCGCCGGGTGGCGAAGAGTCTCACCCAACTCTCGAGCGCAACCTTCACGTGTTCCGCCCTGAGGTTTCAAGCCGCGGAGACTACGTTTGGCCGCACGACGACCTCAAGGATGAAGAGTTCCAGGCCTTGAAGAACACACGCGAAGAGTCGATATCGATCACGAATCACAGGTTCGGTGCGCCGATAAAGGGGTAATCTCGGGCTATGACTGAGTTACCAATCACGCGCTCTTACCAAGATGCCCAGGGCATCAACTCCACCTTCTTCGAATGGCCAGTTGCTAACCCGAAAGCCGTCGTGCAAATAGCTCACGGTCTCGGCGAGCACGCTCGCCGTTACGACGACCTCGCCGCTTACCTGAATCGCGCGGGCTTCAGTGTTTATGCCGACGATCACCGAGGCCATGGCGAAACGGGCCTCGAGCAACTAAAGAACCGACAGATCAAGGCGCTCGGAAACCTCGGCGAAGGCGGCATGCTCGCCACGTTCGAGGCCGTGCACGAACTGACCAAGCTGGCTAAGCGCGAAAATCCGGGCAAGCCATTCATTCTTCTCGGGCACTCCTGGGGGTCGTTCATCAGCCAGAAGCTGCTCAACCGCTACTCGCGCGACTACGACCTAGCCATCTTGACCGGAACAACCCTGACCATGCCCGGCACCATGGGCGCCTTCGGTTTCAACAAGAAGTGGGCCGGGCCAGACGCCACTGGGTTCGAGTGGCTAAGCCGCGACCCAGAAGTGGCCAAGGCATTCGTTGCCGATCCGAAGACCTTCTATGCCGATGCTGCCAAGGTGTTTGGCATTGTGAACTCGCTCCGCCTGTTCGGAAAGCCTTCGGCCGATGTTCGCGACGACCTACCGATGCTCGTGATGGTTGGCGGCGACGACCCGATTGGTGCCGAAAAAGGAGCCAAAGCCCTGGTTGACGCATATCAAAAGCGTGCCGGAGTGCGTGACATCGAACTGATTGTCTACCACGATGCCCGTCACGAGGTTTTCAACGAGACCAACCGCGATGAGGTCTATAAAGACTTAGTCGATTGGCTCGACTCGCACCTAAGCGACTAAATCCGCGAATTCGTCGTAGCGCTCGACGAACTTGACCACGTAAGAGCAGACCGGACGCATCTTCAGACCGCGCGCACGGACGTCCTCGAGGGATTCGCGCATCAGGATGCCGGCTAGGTTCTTGCCCTGGTGGGCTGGGTCAACCTCGGTGTGATCAAAAACTAGGACGCCGCCATCAACCTTGTAGTCGGCATGGCCAACCCTGGCCCCATCAAGCAAGATTTCGTAGCGTTGCAGAGACTCGTTGTGAATTACTTCGGTGTTCATGCTGTTAATCTCTTTCTGTGCCTACACAAAAGAACGTCGTGCTGTTCGGGGACAACTTGGCACACCTTAAATCTATGCCCGACGAGTCGGTTCAGCTGATCTATATCGACCCACCGTTCAACACCGGGCGCAAGCAGAGCCGCGGGCAGGCCAAGAGCGTTCGCAGCGAAACCGGTCGAATCGGCTTCAAGGGCGCCCGCTACGACATCGTGCGCGAAACCGTGCTCAGCTACGACGATGAATTTGCCGACTACTGGTCGTTTCTCGAGCCTCGACTCGAGCAGGCATGGCGGTTGCTCAACAACACCGGCACGCTCTACCTGCACCTCGACTACCGCGAGGCGCACTACGCGAAGGTGCTTCTCGATGCGCTATTCGGCAGAGACTGCTTTCTGAACGAACTGATTTGGGCCTATGACTACGGGGCGAAGGCCCAGGGTCGATGGCCGGCGAAGCACGACACCATCTTGGTCTACGTTAAAGACCCGAAAAACTATTACTTCAACAACGCCGAGGTAGATCGCGAGCCATACATGGCTCCGGGCCTGGTCACTCCAGAGAAGGTTGCCAAGGGCAAACTGCCTACGGACGTCTGGTGGCACACAATCGTTTCACCGACGGGCAAAGAGAAGACCGGCTACCCAACGCAGAAGCCGGTTGGCATCTTGCGTCGAATCATTCAGGCCTCTTCGAAGAAGGGCGACCTGGTTCTCGACTTCTTTGGTGGCTCTGGCACGACGGGTGCGGTTGCTGCCGAGCTTGGTCGCAGCTTCGTCCTGATCGATCAAAACCCCGAGGCAATAGCCGTTATGCGGAAGCGTTTTGCCGATTCCGGCGTCGACGTGGAGTTTCGAGACTGACTACCAGCACGACCGCGAAGGTGAACAGCATCAGTAGCGCGCTGACCGCCATTGCCATTCCGTAGTTGTCACCACCCGGACGCGAAATCAGCGAATAAAGAACGGTTGGAAGAGTCGCCTGGTCACCAAAAGCCAGCAAGCTCGCGGCACCAAACTCGCCAATCGATATGAGGCAAGCAAAGGCTGCGGCTGCCACCACGCTCTTGCGAATGAGTGGCAGCTCAATCAGTTGCCAAATCTGCGCGCGACTAGCGCCCTCGGTTGCCGCCGACTCGAGTTGGGCGGCATTGATACCAACAATGGCTGGGCGAACAATGCGCATAACGAGCGGTACTGCGATCACCGATTGGATTAGTGGCACCGCAAGCCAACTCTCGCGCAAAGGAAACAGCGGGTTCGAGAAGGTGACCAGATAACCGAGGCCGAGCACCACGGTAGAGATGCCGAGAGGCATGAGCAGCAACAGGTCGAAGAAGCGCGAAGCTCGAGTGCTTTTTGATCGACCCATCAACCATGCGAGAAGCACACCGATGAGCAGCGAGATACATGCCGATACGAGCATGTTTCTCAAACTGTTTTGGGTTGCCTGCAAAACCGAGACGTTAAGGAGGTCGCGATAACCGTGCGAGTTGAATTGGGTGAAGTTGTAGAAAGCGCCTTTGCTCGAGTCGAAGGCTCGCCAAAAAATCGAAACCATTGGCACAAGCAGTAGGCCAAGAATCACCAAACCGGTCAGCAGTAGAGCCGGGAGGTCGCGCCTGTCGATTCGCGAACGATTTACTCCGTCGCCCGCTCCATCGAAGTCAACGTCGGAGTTGCCGCGGCGAATGCTGATAGTGAAGGCAACTATCGAGAGAAGCGTCTGCAGCAAGGCAAGCGCCGAGGTGCGAGGTAAATCGAGCATTCCAATGGCAGCCCGG
>CAIJJH010000122.1 GCA_903820955.1 uncultured Micrococcales bacterium | reverse complement strand
TTCAAGAAACCCATGGCAACGCGCTAGGCCTCGAAGCGCTTATCTTCGAGGGAGCAAAGCACTTGGCTCTCGGTGACGGGTTTGGGCACTGGCAAGGCGTTATCGACTGGGTTTTGGAGCCAACCGCAAACTTGCGCATTCGCTAGTTAGGCTGGAGGAATGAGAATCCTCCTTGTCGGCGCCGGCGGTGTTGGCGATGCAATCGCCAAGCTCGCAGCCGAGCGCGACTTCTATGAACTATTTGTTGTCTCCGACTACGACGTGAGTCGAGCCGAGCGCACCCTCGAATGGATCGCTAATCGCAACGGTGATGAGGTCGCGTCCAAGTTTCTAGCCGTCAAAATTGACGCCTCAAACGCGGCCGGTGTGGCAGCAACCGCCAAGGAATACGGCATCACGCACATCTTGAACGCGGTCGAGCCAAAGTTTGTGCCAACGATTTTCTCTGGCGCATTCACCGCGGGCGCTAACTACGTTGACATGGCAATGAGCCTTTCGGAGCCGCACGAGACCGACCCGTTCCACCAGCCCGGCCTCAAGCTCGGCGACCAGCAGTACGCGCTGAACGAGCAGTGGGAGCGAGCTGGCCTTTTGGCTCTAGTGGGCATGGGTGTCGAACCTGGCCTTTCGAACGTCTTTGCACGCTACGCTCAGGACCACCTGTTTTCAGAAATTGACGAAATTTCGGTCAAGGACGGCGGCAACCTGGTTGTTCGCGACGACGCCGGCAACGAAATCTTCGCTCCTTCGTTTTCGATCTGGACCACCATTGAGGAATGCCTCAACCCGCCAATCATCTGGGAGGCGGGTCGTGGTTTTTACACCACCGAGCCGTTCAGCGAGCCCGAGATCTTCGAGTTCCCCGAGGGCATCGGCGCTGTCGAGTGCGTGAACGTTGAGCACGAAGAAGTCACCATGCTCTCGCGCACCATAAAGGCCAAGAAGATCGCCTTCAAGTACGGCCTCGGCCAGGAGTTCATCGGCATTCTGCAGACCCTGCACAAGCTCGGGCTCGACCAAACGAAGCCACACCGCGTTCGCTCGGCTCAGGGCCCAGTGGACGTAGCCCCCCGCGACATGGTGGCGGCAGTTTTGCCAGACCCGGCCACGATTGGCCCGCGCATGGAGGGTAAGACCTGTGCCGGTGTGCTCGTAACCGGCAAAGACTTCGAAGGCAAGCAGCGCGCGACATACATTTACAACGTTGCCGACAACGCCCTAACCATGGCAAAGTACGAGACTCAGGCGGTTGTTTGGCAGACCGCCTTCAACCCGCTGATCGCTCTCGAACTAATCGCCAAGGGCGTCTGGGAGGGCACGGGTGTAGTTGGCCCAGAAACCTTCGACGCGATTCCGTTCCTCGACCTGCTGGCCTCTTCGACCGGCTACAACGTGCCTTGGGTTGCCCAGGAGCGCATGCCGACCAGCCCGCTCAGGCACCCATAGTCATGCACGATTACGATGTGGTGATCATCGGCTCCGGTTTCGGAGGCTCGGTCGCCGCGTTGCGCCTCACCGAAAAGGGTTACAAGGTCTGCGTCCTAGAAGCAGGTGCCAGATTCGCCGATGGCGACTTTGCGAAAAACTCCTGGGAGCTCAAAAAGTTTCTGTTCTTCCCGCGCATCGGCCTCAAGGGCATTCAGCGCATCGACCTGTTGAAAAACGTGATGGTGATGTCTGGCGCGGGGGTCGGTGGCGGCTCGCTCGTCTATGCCAACACGCTGTATCGCCCTCCCGTTCAGTTCTACAACACCGGTTCGTGGGCCGGCATTGCCGACTGGCATCGCCTGCTAGACCCCTATTTCACCCAAGCCGAGAGGATGCTCGGGGTGGTCGTAAACCCGTTCTACAGCCCCAGCGACGACGCCCTTGAGCGACTTGCGCAACGAAGCGGAAAGGGCGATACCTTCAGACTCACACCGGTCGGCGTGCACTTTGGTGAGGCCGGCAAGACCGTCAAGGACCCATTCTTTGGCGGCAAAGGCCCCGAGCGCACCGGCTGCATCAACTGCGGTGAGTGCATGACCGGGTGCCGCCACGGAGCCAAGAACACCCTGGTCAAGAACTACCTCTACCTTGCCGAGAACGCCGGGGCCGAGGTGCGCGAACTGACCACGGTCACCGACATCATCGACGGTCCAGGCGGCTTCACGGTGAAGACCCGAGGTACCTCGGGTGGCAAGCGCCGGTCGATCACCGCGAAACAGGTGATTGTGGCGGCGGGAGCGCTCGGCACCGCAAAGCTGCTACAGCGAGTCAAGTCAAACGGCAACCTGCAGGGGCTCAGCCCGATGCTCGGCCAACTCAGCCGCACCAACTCCGAGAGCCTGCTCGGTGTGGTTTCTCGAGACGACACCGTTGATTACTCGCTGGGCAGCGCTATTACGTCCTCGTATTTTCCCGACGAAAACACCCACATCGAATCGGTGCGCTACGGCAAGGGTTCGAACTTCATGGCTCTCATGGAGAGCGTGATGTCATCGGGCAAGAAGGGCCAAGCGCCAAACTTCGGGCTACTGCTCTGGAACACGCTTAAGAACCTGCATCGCCTACCTAAGTTCTACAACCTGCGTCACTGGTCGGAGCGCACGTTGATTCTGCTCGTGATGCAGAGCGCCGATAACTCGCTGAGCACCTTCATGAAGCGCGGGCTATTCGGCAAGAAGCTAACCAGCCGCCAAGGCCTCGGCAAACCGAACCCCGCTTGGGTCGAGGTCGGTCACGCGGCTGCACGTGATTTAGCCAAGGACATGAATGGAACTCCTGGTGCGGTAATTACCGAACCGTTCGGAATACCGATGACGGCGCACTTTCTGGGCGGCTGTGTGATTGCGGATTCCCCAGAAAACGGAGTCGTCGACCCATACCTTCGGGCATTTGGCGTTCCAGGGCTTCACATTCTCGACGGCTCGACGCTTTCTGCCAACCCTGGCGTAAACCCGTCGCTGAGCATCACGGCTCAGGCAGAGTGGGCATGTGCGCACTGGCCAAACAAGGGGGAGGGCGATGCCCGACCGGGTCTGGGCTTCAGATTCGCGCCTATTCGCGCCGTAGCGCCGAAACTACCTCTCGTGCCGGTTACGGCGCCAGCTGCGCTCAGAATCCCGCTCAGCCCTCTCTAAAGCGCTGTTCGATGCGTTGGCCAACCAGGCTCGCGCCAATGATCAAGACGGCGCCTAGAACTCCGATTGGCCCGAGAAGCTCGCCCCCAAAAAGTGACGCAATCACAACCGCCCAGACCGGTTCGGTGCTCAACAGCAGAGATGCCCGTGAGGCCGAGGTTTTGCGAATCGCCCAAAGTTGTGTACCGAAGGCAAAGATGGTGCAAAACAGAATCAAAAAGAAAGTGGCCTGCCACTGAGCCGCAGCAAATGTCTGCACGGCCGAGATGGTTCCCGGAACATCGATCACCAGATAGATGAGACCGCAAACCAGCATTTGCAGCGAAATCGCATTGAACGAAGAAACCTTGCGCCCAACCGTGAACCGCCCCTGAGCGGTCACGTGGAAGGTGCGAATCAAAGCAGCAAGCAGCATCAGCCCGTCGCCGTAGTTTGGCGCCTTGAATCCGTTTCCTGAAACCAGAAGCAAAACACCGACCAGCGAAACCGTGACGGCGATGAAGTAGTTGCGCGGCAACCACTTTCGCTTCCACGCGCTCTCGAGAATCGGGGTAAACACGATCGTGAGGCTGATTAGCAACCCCGCGTTGGTGGCCGAAGTCTCTTTGAGCCCGTAGGTTTCGACCAACATGATCGATGCCTGGGTGACTCCGAAAAGTGTGCCCAAAACCACGTCTGCGCGGCTAAACGGCTCGCGCTTGATCAGCCAAACCAGCATCATGATCAAACCGGCGGTGACGAACCGAATCGCGAGCATCGCCGGAACCGAGGCAAAAGGGGTTATTGACTTGGCAACCAGATAGCTAGCACCCCAGAAAACCGCCACCGCGAGCAGCGCGAGGTCAACCGAATACTTGCGAATCAACTTCTAAACAACTTCTTGAAGCGACCCTGAGCCACGGCGGCACCGAAGATGATCACAGCACCACCGACCGGCTCGTACCAGTGAATGCCTTCACCCAAGACGAGGACACCGAGAAGAACGGCGACGATTGGCGTCACCAGCGTGATTGTTGAGGCTATCGGAGAACCCGCGGCCTTCAACACGTTGTAGTAGGCCACATAGGCGATTCCGCTACCAAGCGAACCTAGAGCCAACATCGAAAGCACTACCCACACGTCCACGGTGCCAACCAACTTTGCCGGGCTCGCGAACAGGTAGAGCGGCAGCACGATGATTGCGCCACCGGCGACCTGCCCAAATGCACCAACCTCGGTGGGTAGCTTTTTCGGCTCGATGTAGCGGCGAATGAACGGGCCACCGAAGCCGTAGCAAATCGTGGCAACGAAAAGGGCGATCACCGGCAAAAGGTCGTTCTTGCCAAAGCCGTTCCAAACACCGATCAAGATGAGTGAGCCGACGATCCCTATACCTAGGCCAAACCACTGGGCCCGCGTGATCTTTTCGCTTCTGAACGCAATCAAAATTGCTAGGACGGTTGCAATCGGTGTCGTCGAATTAACAATGCCGGCGAGTGCCGAGGTGACGTGAGTTTCGGCATATGCGAAAAGGGTGAACGGTATCGCGCTCATGAAGGCGCCGCCGCCCAAAAACTTCAGCCAGGTGTCGAGATCGGTTGGAATCTTGTAACCCCTGACCTTAATAATCGCAAAAAGGGTGACTGCGCCAATAAGCAGTCGCACGAAGGCAACTCCGAAGGCTGGCAACGCTGTGGCGCCTACCGAGATGAAAAGAAACGACGCACCCCAGATGAGTCCGGCGGCTATGTAACTGACTACCCAATGGCGACTTTGCTGTGGCATGAACCTAAGTCTAGGCTCAAGCTATGAGCACTTATGGTCTGAAAACTAGTGAGGCAAAGGTTCTCCTCGCGACCTCTGGCCCAAATGTCGTTGCGACCAAAGCTAAGGACTCGCCATTCAGGGCTCTGCTAAGGCAATTCGCCAGCCCGATAATCCTCATTTTGTTTGTCGCGTCGATTATTTCGATTCTTGTCGGCGACGTCGCCGATGGCACGATAATCCTTTGCATTCTGGTGCCGAGCACTTTGCTCGGCTTTTTTCAAGAACGCCGCGCAGGCAAGGTGATGGATTCGCTTCGTTCGCGGGTTGCGGCCACCTGCATGGTTTACCGAGATGGCGAGTTGGTTAGACTGCCTCAGAGTCAGCTTGTCGTCGGCGATGTGGTCGAACTCAAAACCGGCGACACTGTTCCGGCCGACCTCGAGATTCTCGAGTCCCGCTCAATGCTTGTCGACGAGTCAGCTCTAACCGGTGAAAGCTTTCCGGTTGAAAAACCTTCTGGGCAGTTGATGCTCGGCACTCACCTCGTGAGTGGTTCTGGTGTTGCCAAAGTGGTCACCACTGGAGCGAGAACCGTCTTCGGGCAACTCGGTGCCAAGCTTGCCTCGGTTGACCCGGTTACTGGGTTTGAGCTTGGCATCAAGCGGTTCGGCTTATTGTTGGCCCGATCGATGATGGCCCTGGTCGTTCTGATTTTTGTAATCAACGTGGTCTTGCACCGGCCGTTTATTGAGGCGCTACTTTTTTCGCTCGCGCTCGCCGTGGGTCTCACCCCGCAGCTGCTGCCTGCCATCGTTGGAGTTTCGCTCTCCACCGGAGCTAAGTTGCTGGCAAAGCAGAAGGTGCTCGTTAAGCGGCTAGATGTAATCGAAGACTTTGGCTCGATGACTGCGCTTTGCACAGATAAAACTGGCACGCTTACGGTTGGTGCCGTCAAGCTGGTTAACGCTATAACTTTAGGCGGAACACCAGACGATGCGGTGCTGGAGCTCGCCTACCTGAACGCA
>CAIJJH010000121.1 GCA_903820955.1 uncultured Micrococcales bacterium | reverse complement strand
TTCGCCTTTTGAATCGGATAAGGACGACCGTCGCCTCGGGTTGATCAAGGAGCTAACCACTACTCAAAGCACTGCAGTCGCCTACGTAAACCTAGTTGGCGGGCAAGACGACCTCGTGTTTGACGGCGACAGCATTTTTGTTTCGACTAGTGGCGAGGTAATTGGGCGAGCGAAACAGTTCGCCACAGACACGCTTTTGGTTGATTTTGACGCAACCCCTGAGCTTGTTTCACCCCATCAGGTAACCAGGTCAGACGACAACTGGCAGGTCTGGAACGCCCTAGTTCTAGGACTGCGAGATTACGTGCACAAAAACGGTTTCAAATCGGTGGTGCTCGGTCTAAGCGGAGGCATCGACTCGGCCGTGGTCGCGACAATCGCCGCCGACGCACTCGGGGCGAGCAACGTCTTCGGTGTCTCGATGCCAAGTAGGTACTCGTCCGAACACTCAAAGGGAGATGCGGCCGTTCTGGCTGAGAACCTCGGTTGCAACTACCAAACCGTCGCCATCGAAGACATGGTTGGCGCCTTCGAAGCGAACCTAGAGCTGAGCGACCTGGCTTCCGAAAATCTGCAGGCCCGCATGCGCGGCGTGATTCTCATGGCCGAGAGCAACTCCAAAGGCCACCTCACTTTGACGACAGGCAACAAGTCTGAGCTTGCCGTCGGCTACTCAACCATCTACGGAGATTCGGTTGGTGGCTTCGCGCCGATAAAGGACGTCGAGAAGACCTTGGTTTGGGAACTAGCGAGATGGCGCAACGAGTGGGCTGACCAAAACGGGCAAACGGCTCCGATTCCAGAAAACTCGATAAGCAAACCGCCTTCTGCAGAACTGAGACCCGATCAAACCGACCAGGATTCGCTGCCGGAATACGACGTCTTGGACGCAATCCTCGACCGCTACGTCGAAAAGCGCGAGAGTGCGTCCGAGATTATTGCCGCCGGTTTTGATGCATCGGTTGTCGAGAGAGTTTTGACTTTGGTTGACCGAGCCGAATGGAAGCGACGCCAAGGCGCGATCGGGCCAAAGATCACGGGACTGGCATTCGGCCGCGACCGCAGACTGCCAATCACAAACAAATACAAAGGGTAACCATGTCAGATCAGCAACTCATTTCAAGCGGCGGTCCTTGGGAAGCCAAGATTGGTTACTCGCGCGCCGTGAAGGCCGGAAACTACGTTCACGTCTCAGGTTCAACCGCAACCGTCAACGGTGAACTCCAAGGCGAGGGCGACGCCTACCTGCAGACCAAGGTCGCTTTCGAAGTAATTGGTGCCGCTTTAGCCCAAGTTGGCTACACGCTAGAAAACGTGGTCCGCACGCGCGTTTACTTGGCCGACGCCGAAGACATGGATGCGGTTGGCAAGGCTCACGGCGAGCTCTTGGGAGAAATTCGTCCAGCGGCGACCATGCTGGCCGGGCTTAAGTTCATAAACCCAAAGATGCTCGTGGAAATCGAAGTTGACGCATGGAAGAGCTAAGCCCGAAAATCGTCCGCAGCTCGACACTTACCGAGTTCAAGGCTGCCGGTCGCAAGTTCTCTTGCCTGACTAGCTACGACGCGCTAACCGCCGGAGCCTTTGACGAAGCGGGAATCGACGTTCTTCTCGTTGGCGACTCGGCTGCCGATAACGTCCTTGGCTATTCGAGCACGCTGCCGATAACCGTCGAAGAAATGATCCCTTTCGGCCGTGCTGTTGCCGGCGCGGTGAAGCGAGCCCTAGTGGTTGTAGATCTGCCGTTCGGTAGCTACGAAACCGGTGCCGAAGCGGCATTGGCAAACGGAATTCGAGTTATGAAGTCAACCGGCGCCTCGGCCCTAAAGCTCGAGGGTGGCGAACGCAGTTCTACCGCGATCGCAGGCTTAGTCACAGCAGGTATTCCAGTCATGGGTCACATCGGCTTCACACCCCAGAGCGTGCATGCACTCGGCGGCTTTAAAGTTCAAGGTCGCGGCGACACCAGGGAGCAGCTAATCGAAGACGCTCTAGCCGTTCAGGCCGCTGGAGCATTCGCGGTGGTTCTTGAACTTGTGCCGGCCGACCTAGCCCGCGAGGTGACAGAACTACTGACCATTCCAACGATCGGCATTGGCGCCGGAGCCGGAACCGACGGTCAGATTTTGGTTTGGACCGACTTTGCCGGTCTGCACGCGGGCAAACCACGCAAGTTTGTGAAGCAATATCTCGAGCTGCGAAGCAGTCTTGTCTCGGCCGCGAGGTCATATCGCGCAGATATCGCCGAAGGCGCTTTCCCTGGCAAAGAAAACGAGTTCTAGGAGTCGTTTTCTTCCTCGGCGCGCCAAACAGCGGCTCGATCACTAACTATTTGTAGCGCCCTCTCGGCGTCCTGCTTGTTATCGAAGGGGCCGATTCGGTCTAGTGCCGCCGCGAGGCGACCAAATTCGACCTCGTTGGTCTTCGAGTTAAACCACCAAGCCTCGGGCTCACCCTGCGAATCAGACATGCCAACCAATCAATAAACTTGAAGTATGCCTAAGGATAGCAACGGACACCTGATTGCGGGTCGGCTTGGCGCGAAACTCAGCGTCCCTTCGGCAATTCCGAGCCCCGAATATGTCGGCAAACCGAGCCCGTCAAAGAACACCTTCGGAGACGTCTGGGGTTCAGAGGACATTGAGCGCATAAGACGCGCTGGCAGAATCGCTGCGCAAGCCGTTGAACTCGTTGGTCAACACGCAAAGCCGGGGGTAACAACGAATGACCTTGACATCCTGGCTCACGAATTCATGGTCTCGGCCGGCGCCTACCCTTCCACCCTCGGCTACCGTGGTTACCCAAAGTCAATTTGCACCTCGCTTAATGAGGTGATCTGCCACGGTATTCCGGACGACACAGCTCTAGAAGACGGCGATATCGTAAACATCGACATCACCGCTTATCTGGATGGCTTCCATGGCGATTTGAATAAGACTTTCTGCGTTGGCGAGGTTTCATCCGCAATTGCCGACCTCGTCACACGCACCGAGGAGGCTCTCTTTCGAGGTTTGGCAGTGGTCGCCCCAGGCCGTCAGATCAATGTAATTGGAAGAGCCATCGAATCGTACGCCAAGCG
>CAIJJH010000120.1 GCA_903820955.1 uncultured Micrococcales bacterium | reverse complement strand
TAGTGTCCGAATAAACCCGTTTATAGTTGCTGAGGCACGTGCCGGCATTTAGAAAGGAAAACCGATGGCTGTTTATTGTTCAAACTGCGGTGCTTCAAACACTGGTGCAAGTTTCTGCGCTAGCTGTGGTTCCGCTCAAGCTACCAATGCTCCGAGCCAACCGACTTACACAAACACCAACTATTCGAGCGGCAACGCAAGCGCCGCAATGTGGGCACACCTTGGGGGCTTGTTGGCATTTTTCTTTGGGGGAATGATCCTCGGTTGGGTCCCACCACTAGTCATTCGCGGCTCCGAAACTGCCCGTCGCGACCCCTACGTTTTTGGGCAAGCTACTGAGGCATTGAACTTCCACCTTCAGTGGCTCATCATCAACTTCGCCCTGATCGTAGTGACTGTGATCACCTGTGGAATTGGCGCGTTCTTGTACTTCGTCACGCTACTTCTGGTCATTATTTTCGGCGTCATGGCATCGGTTGCTACCTCAAGTGGCCAAACATACCGCTACCCGATGATGCTGTTCCGCATCGTCAAGTAACAACAAAACCTAGGAGATCCATTTGGCAAACAAGCTCGTAATCGTTGAGTCGCCCGCAAAGGCGAAAACGATCTCGAAATACCTTGGCAGCGACTACACGGTCCTTGCCTCGGTTGGTCACATTCGCGAGCTAGTCGAGCCTCGTGACCTGCCAAAGGAACTCAAAAAAGGCCCGTTCGGTAAGTTTGCGATCAACATCGAAAACAACTTCGAACCGTATTACGCGATCAGCGCTGGTAAGTCGAAGACCGTCACTGAGCTGAAGGCCGCGTTGAAAGACGCAGACGAAGTCTTCCTGGCAACAGATGAAGACCGAGAGGGTGAGGCTATCGCTTGGCACCTGCTACAGGTGCTAAAGCCTAAGGTTCCAGTCAAGCGAATGGTGTTCCACGAAATCACCAAAGAGGCGATTCAAGGTGCACTAGACCACACTCGTCCACTAGATGAAGACTTGGTCCAAGCTCAGGAGACCCGCCGAATCGTCGACCGCCTGTTCGGTTACGAGATTTCGCCGGTGCTTTGGCGCAAGATCAACCGCGGGCTGAGCGCCGGGCGTGTGCAGTCACCAGCCGTTCGCCTCGTTGTCGAGCGCGAACGTGAACGCATGGCCTTCGTTTCTGCGGCTTACTACGACGTCAAGGCAACCTTCGACACCGAGAAGACTGGCGACAACGAATTCGAAGCCAAATTGCTCTCGGTCGACGGCAAGCGAATTGCCACCGGTGATTCGTTCAACGACCTGGGTCAGTTGACGGCCGATGTGATGCTGCTCGATAAAGAGGCGGCTTTTACTCTAGCCGGCGCGATCTCAAACCCAGCCGTGAAAGTGGTCGTGACATCGGTTGAAGCCAAGCCGAGCACCCGCCGACCAGCCGCGCCATTCACCACCTCGACCCTCCAGCAGGAGGCTTCACGAAAGCTACGCATGTCTGCCAAGCAGACCATGGACACCGCGCAGTCGCTCTACCAGGATGGCCACATCACCTACATGCGAACCGATTCGCCAACTCTTTCAGGCCAAGCAATTGCCGCAGCTCGCAAGCAGGCCGCCGAGATGTTCGGCTCCGAGATGGTCGCCGACAGTCCTCGTGTTTACACGGGCAAGTCGAAGAACGCTCAAGAGGCGCACGAGGCGATTCGCCCTGCCGGCGAAGAGTTCAAGCGCCCGAGCGAGCTTGCTAGCCTGCTGCACGGGCGAGCCCTAGAGCTTTACGACCTGATCTGGAAGCGCACTGTCGCCTCGCAGATGCAGGACGCCAAGGTGTCGACAACTACCGTTCGAATCGCGGTCGGCCCTCTAGCCGACGGTCGCACCGCAGAGTTCACCGCGAGTGGAACCGTAATCACTTTCAAGGGTTTCTTGGCCGCTTATGAAGAAAGCCAGGACGAAGCACGCAACGCCGAAGACAACGAAGAGGCGAAGCTGCCAAACCTCGAAGTCGGTCAAGCCGTGAAGATTTCGAACATCTACGCCAAAGATCACCAGACCTCACCGCCACCGCGCTACACCGAAGCCAGCTTGGTTAAGGCCCTCGAAGAGGACGGCATCGGCCGGCCATCGACCTACGCGGCGATTATGTCGAACATCATCGCCAAGGGTTACGTCTCGAAACGTGGTCAGGCTCTGGTTCCCGAGTGGATCGCGTTCACGGTGACCAGGTTCCTCGAAGAAAACTTCGGCAAGTTGATCGACTACAAGTTCACTGCCGACATGGAGGAAGACCTCGACCGAATCGCCGATGGTGAGGTTGACCGCAACGACTGGCTCAAGAAGTTCTACTTCGGGGGCGGCGACATGGTCGGGCTACAGCCAACCGCCGAGAACATCCTCGACCAAGACCCGAGAGCAATTAACTCGATGTCGATCACCGACACAATCACCCTTCGTACCGGCCAATACGGCCCTTACCTTGAGATTTTTGGGGCTCCAGATGTAGATGGGGCCGATGAAAACGGTCGTCGAATCGTCAACATTCCAGAAGAGTTAGCTCCAGACGAACTGACCCCGGCCAAGGCTCAGGAGCTTGTTGATGCGCCAGTGGTCACCGACCGCGTCCTAGGTGTAGACCCCGAATCGGGTCACAACATTCTGTTCAAGGTCGGTCGCTTTGGCCCATACATTGTCCTCGACGACGAGAAGGCAGCGAAACTGAAGACTGCTTCGCTGTTCAAGACCATGGATCCGCACACCCTCGACTTGGAGACCGCGCTGAAGTTGCTTTCGCTACCCCGTGTGGTTGGCGTCGACCCAGAAAGCGGCAGCGACATCACCGCCCAAAACGGCAAGTTCGGTCCATACCTTCGCAAGGG
Source organism: uncultured Micrococcales bacterium (assembly GCA_903820955.1). Lineage (GTDB taxonomy): Bacteria > Actinomycetota > Actinomycetes > Actinomycetales > Microbacteriaceae > Rhodoluna. The sequence goes on along the minus strand of CAIJJH010000120.1, from coordinate 1,074 downwards.
AACCGATTCGCGAACTCTTTCTAGCGAGGACCAGATTTTCTCGTTGACGCTCGAAGAAGCTCTCGAAATCTACACTCAGCCGAAGTACGGAGGGCGCAGAACCGCTGCGACCCCGCTGCGCGAATTCGGTGAAGACCCCGAATCAAAGGGAATGGTTTACGCCAAGACTGGGCAGTTCGGCGCATACGTAACCGACAGCTTTGTAAACGCGACCGTGCCTAAGGATGAGTCGCTCGAAGAGATGGCTCCAGATCGCGCGTTCGAGCTTCTAGCCATTCGCCGTGAGAAACTAGGTTTAGAACCTGGTCAAGCGCCGGCGAAGGCCAAGAAGGTTCGAACCGCAACACGCGTCGTCAAAGCCGGTTCGCGAAAGAAGAAGTAGTGGCTGGACTGTTCATCTCGTTTGAGGGAATCGACGGCGTGGGCAAGTCAACCCAGGCCGACGCTCTCGAGGAGTTTGTGCGCGAACGCGGCCGCGAGGTGGTTCGCTCGCTCGAGCCAGGCGGCACAGAACTCGGCCAAGAAATCCGTCACCTACTGCTTCACCGTAAGGGCGACGTAGCTCCTAGATCCGAAGCTCTGCTCTACGCAGCCGACCGAGCCCACCACGTTGCCACCAAGATTCGCCCGGCCCTCGAAGCCGGCAAGGTGGTTATAGTCGACCGTTACCTCGATTCATCAGTTGCCTATCAGGGCGCCGGGCGAGAGCTCGAGACCAAAGAGGTTCGCGACCTTTCTCTCTGGGCAACCAATGGACTGCTCCCAGACGTCACCGTCTTACTCGATCTCGACCCGGCTGTTGCCAGAGACAGACGCGACCAAACCGGCACCGAACCCGACCGTCTCGAACGCGAAAAGATCGAGTTCTTCTCTGCAGTGCGTAAGTGCTACCTAGAACTCGCCGCCAACGAGCCCGAGCGGTTCTTGGTTATCGACGCAACCCTAAGCAAAGACGAAATCCAAAAGCTTATTCGGGCGAGAGTCTCAGAGTCGCTTTCATGAGTCTTGCTCCAATCTGGGACGAACTCGCTGGGCAAGAAGAAGCCGTCGGTCAGGTGGCCCTCGCGGTAAAGC
>CAIJJH010000119.1 GCA_903820955.1 uncultured Micrococcales bacterium | reverse complement strand
TCTCGGGTGTTTCGGTGCCGGTGGAGTTTGTTGAGCAGGTCATCGGTTCGAGCGTTGGATACATCGCGCACTGTGAGCTTGGCGCAGATGGCACAAGGAGACTTCGAGAGTTACTTCGAGTTTCACAGGGGAGTGAGGGGTTGGTTTTTGAACCAATTGATTAGTCCACAAATCGTTTTGCTTGCCGCGCTTCTCACCGCGCTAGTTTCGGCTACGGTAGGTTTTCGCTCAAACAGAAGAACTCTTGGGCTTTTGAAGCAACGGGAGGCTTGGCCCGCATTCGTCGAAAGCGTTATCTCGGGTCTAAGCGCTGGCCTCTCAAGAATCGAAGCGGTCGAACTTGCAATTCAGGCATCGCCCGGAGTTTTGCAGAGACCTCTTTCTCGCTTTCGCATGAAACTGAATGATTCAAGATTGCGCGATGCCCTGCCAGCGCTAAAAGAATCGATGGCCGACTCGTTTGTCGATGAATTCGCAGAGCTTCTCAGGTTGAATGAATTGCTTGGCGGGGTTGGTTTGGTTCCGGTTCTCAAGGAGCACGCGAAGAGATGTCGAACCGCCAACATTTCCAATTCGCAGGTTCGAGTCAAAAGTTCGGCCACCATGTCAATGGCCAAGCTGTCGGTTGCAGCCCCTTGGATTTTGCTGGCTCTTTTGCTCTCGAGGTCCGAGAGCGAGGCAAGCTTCGCTAGCCCCCAAGGTCTGGGAGTCCTGCTTTTCGGCCTTTTGGTTTGTTTTCTCGCCTACCGTTTGATCGGTTCACTCGGGAGATCAAAGGCCGAGGTGCGTGTTTATGGCTAGTAAGCGTTTCGAGACGTCTATTGAGGTTGCGGCAATCGCGACCATGGTTTCTCTGGCAGTAAAGGGAGGCGCCAATGTCATTTCTGCTCTTGAAATTGGGCTCCAACACGCAAATGGACGAGTTGCCGAAATGCTGAAGGAGGTTTTGGCTCGAATCGAATTAGGCGCGTCTTTCACAGAGGCGTCAGAGTCTATCCGCTCTAAAACCTCGGGCACTGCGGTCGAAGAGTTCTTGTCAAAACTTCAGCAGTCGGCCCAACTGGGTTCAGGTCTGGCAGAACAGTTGGATGACTTGGTTCTAACCCTCAACTCCGAGGTGGCAGTGGCGAAGATGGCTAATGCCAACGCCAACGAAACCAAAATGCTCCTGCCACTGGTCTTCCTGATTTTGCCGGTAACCGTGATTTTTGCCCTCTACCCGAGCTTGCAAATGCTCAACCTACAAATGGAAGGAACATGATGAAAACATTGAGAGACGAACGCGGCGATGTGCCCGGTTGGGTGCTGATAACGCTCATGACCGCTGGGCTGGTAGTCGTGTTGTGGTCAACGGCGGGTCCAGCGCTGAGTGGCCTCTTCGGGTCTTCGCTCACCCGTGTTTCGACGTTCTGAAGGTTCTGCTCCGGTGGATTTTGTCCTGATTTCGGGGCCGCTCCTAATCTCGTTCGGCCTCGTTCTCTCAGTTGTCATTCTCGGGTATCAGAAGGTGATCCTGACCGGTGTGGCGAACACGCTCGCCGAACGCGCAGCACTCGCCGATGTTTCCGAAGCCGAGTTCGCAACCCTTGCTGAGGCAGAGTTGGCGAAATGGAACCTGAATTTGGCGAACTTGAGCGTTGCCGATTCCGAGGGCATCGAAACAGTGAGGCTCAGCCTCAACGGATTTGCCGGCTGGCAAATTGAGGCGGTGGGTTTTGCGACAAAGGAACTTCAGTGATCAGGCTGGCAACGCTCTCATTGAATTCGTAGGTTTTGCTTTTTTGGTCTTTGCCCCAATCGCAACATTTGCGGCAACCGACACAATCAAATGGATCCAAAAAATTGAGGTCACCACTTCGGCCACGCAGCTCGCTCGAGCCTATGCAATAAGCCCCGACGCATTTGTGCGGCTCGAGTCGCTTCTGCAGAGCGAATATCGCGGTCTGGTGGTGGCTGTGTCGACCAGCAAGGGATTCGTCGAAGTTCGGGCGCGCCTAGAAGACCAAGTCGCTAGCGCTAGGCAGTTCTTATGAAAGCTGACGAAGGCTCGACTCTGCCATTGATAATCGGTCTCTCGGCACTTCTGATCTCAATGGTTCTGGTGACGGCAGAAGTTCAGAGTCTGGTTCTGGTCAAAGCGAGAGCCCTTTCTGAGGCCCGCTTGGCTGCGCTTTACATAGCGAAGCAGACCGAGGGCTTCGCTCCAGTTCGCGGGCTGGACTACTCGGAGGCTGCCCTGCCGGTCCTCGGGCCAATTTTGTCGGTTCGAGTTTCCTCTAGCGACGGTAAAACCTTCGACGCCGAAGTTTGCGAAAAGTGGGAGTCGCCGTTCGGGCTTCACCCGGCGGCTACGATTTGTGATCGCGCTAAGGCTAGAGCGATTTCTTGATCGGCTTTGGGCTATAGCGCGGAATGTACTTCCAGAGCAGCCAGGCTCCGCCGAATCCCGCCCAGCCGAAGATTGCCATGGCCGGGCCGAGGGTCACTAGAGCGGCGACCCCAACTAGAAGTGGTCCAGCACCGGCAACTGCGGCATCGGTGAGTAGGCGGTAGGAGGCCAAGAACTCGTTGCGGGCGTCTGTCGGCGCTAGGTCTGAGCCCAGAACCAGGATTACACCGCTGCCGACCCCGTTAACCAGGGCCATAAGAATGGCTAGCGCGAAGAATGTCGGGGCGTTGAACGCGAAAGCGACGACGAGGTGCGCGACTGACAACCCGATGACTGTGGGCACGGCGGCCCATCGCCTACCGAAGCGATCCATGATCGCACCGGACGCGTAAAAAAGTGCAAAGTCGAGGGCGTTCGCGATTCCGATATAAACCGCGGCTTCGGCTGCGGGCAGGCCGATACTGAGAGCCCAGAGCGGCAGGCCAATCTGGCGCGAAGTTCGGAGGATTCCGATGACCGAAACACCTACACCAACGGTGGCAAGCTTCTTCCACTCGCGTTTGGCGATGTCCAAGGTTCGCCCTGGCACGACAGTCGGGGTGTTCAAAATGGCGTCTTTCTTGGTCAGCAGCAAAACGATTGCTGCCGAGCTGCAAACGATCACGGCCACCCAATACACCGCTCCGGGCCCGCCAACGTGAACCGCCCAAGCGCCGAGGAGAGGGCCGAAGAATGAACCTCCGCGAAACATGCCACCGAGAATCGAAACGCTGCGGGCTCGGTGAGTTAGTGGAATGTGTTCGGTCATAAACGAGTGCCGAGCAAGTGCGAAGACCGCCGAGGACGCTCCCAGAATCAGAATTCCGGCACCGAGCATGTAGAGATTGACAGCGAAAACCGAGAGGAGGATTCCAACCGCGGCAATCCCGGCCGAGAGAATCATCGAAGTGCGCTCACCGATTCGGTCAACGAGTTTGCCGGCAGGCAGATCGGCGACCAGCGTGCCAGCCATGACAAGACCGGCGATGAGTCCGGCAGTTGAGAGGTCGGCGCCCATAGCCTTAGCACTGGCGGGAATTAGCGGGATCATGCTGTTTTCGCCGATCGAAAACAGGAGCGATGGCAAGAAGACGGGAACGACCAAAGACTTGATTTGGTAGTTCACTGCTGACTTCGGCACCACTCAATTATGCGCGCCTAGACTAGAGGCAGATGGCTGACATAGACCTTTCCCACGAGATTCGTGAGCTGCGAACCACGTTTGCGAGCATTCGCGAGGTCGTCAACCCTACTCAGCTCGCGAAGAACGTCGAGGTCTTGAAAGAGCAGGCCGCCGACCAGAATCTCTGGGATGACGCCGCCAAAGCGCAGAAAATCACCAGCGCGCTAAGCCGAACGCAGTCCCAGATCACCAAGCTCGAAACGGTTCAGGCTCGACTCGATGACCTCGAGGTTTTGATTGACCTAGCCAACGATGCGAGCGACTCTTCGGTTCAGAGCGAGGCAAAGGCCGAACTAACCGCTCTTCAGGGCGAAATCGGTGAGCTCGAGGTTCAAACCCTACTCAATGGTGAATACGACTCTCGTGCCGCCGTTATTACAATTCGCGCGGGAGCTGGCGGCGACGACGCGACCGACTTTGCCGAGATGCTGATGCGCATGTATCTGCGTTACGCCGAAAAACACAAGCTACCTGCCGCCGTTTTAGATATTTCTTACGCCGAAGGCGCAGGCATCAAGTCGGCAACCTTCGAAATCGATTCGCCTTTTGCGTTCGGAACCCTTTCGGTCGAGGGCGGCACCCACCGACTCGTGAGAATGAGCCCGTTCAACTCGGCGGGCAAGAGGCAAACCTCTTTCGCAGCGGTCGAAGTGGTTCCGCTCATCGAGCAGACCGACGTTATTGAGATCCCGGACAGCGACATCCGAGTAGACGTCTTCAGGTCTTCTGGCCCAGGAGGGCAGTCGGTCAACACCACCGACTCGGCTGTTCGAATCACCCACATACCCTCGGGAACCGTCGTCTCGTGCCAAAACGAGAAGAGCCAAATTCAGAACAAGGCTGCCGCACTGCGCGTTCTCGCCTCGCGCCTGCTCGAGATCAAGCGTCGAGAAGAAGAGGCGCAGAAGAAGCAGCTCGCGGGCGATGTGAAGGCCTCCTGGGGTGAACAGATGCGCTCATACGTCCTCGCCCCTTACCAAATGGTGAAAGACCTCCGCACCGACTACGAAGTCAACAACCCGAGCGCCGTGTTCGACGGCGACATCGACGGATTTATTACCGCAGCGATTAGGTGGCGTAAACGGGTTCAGGACTAACCCTGTTTTAGGCTCTAGTCAAGATGATCTCGATGAGAAATGTCACCAAACAATACAAGGGCGCACCTCGCGCGGCGCTTGACGACGTTTCGATCGAAATCGACAAAGGAGACTTCGTCTTTCTCGTCGGCACCTCGGGTTCGGGCAAATCCAGCCTCCTTCGCCTAATGCTTCGCGAAGACGTCCCGTCTAAGGGATCAGTGAGCGTCCTGGGCGAAAACCTGGTCGCTATCGCCTCCCGCCGAATCCCTCAGTTTCGCCGAAACATCGGCATGGTTTTTCAAGACTTTAGACTCCTGCCAAACAAAACAATCTTCGAAAACATCGCCTTCAGTCTCGAGGTAACCGGTGCTAGCCGTTCCAAGATCGCCGACAAGGTCCCGGCAGCGCTAAACCTGGTCGGCTTGTCTGAAAAGGCCGATCGCATGCCCAACGAGCTATCTGGCGGAGAGCAGCAGCGAGTAGCACTAGCCCGCGCATTCGTTGACACACCCGCACTGCTGCTCGCCGACGAACCGACCGGAAACCTCGACCCGGCAACCAGTGCCGAGATCATGCGACTGCTCGAAAAGATCAACGAGGGTGGCACGACAATCGTCATGGCAACCCACGACCGTGGCTTGGTCGACCTGGCGCGAAAGCGAGTGGTCGTTCTCGACCAGGGCAGGATCGTTCGTGACGAACGAGGCTCGGGATACGTGGGTCAAGAATGAGGCTGAGCACGGTTTTTCGCGAGGCGGTTTCTGGCCTTCGACGCAACGTAGCGATGGTGGTTTCGATCATCCTGGTCACGTTCCTATCTCTGACCTTCGTCGGCACCGC
>CAIJJH010000118.1 GCA_903820955.1 uncultured Micrococcales bacterium | reverse complement strand
GTGATCGTCGGGCTAATGCCTCAACTCGCCAAATCGACCAACGAACCATTTGTGCTTTCAATCACTGGGGTGGTTGCCGAAAAGGTATTCCCTGGCATGGCCGCCTACACGACCAGCAAGACCGCCCACTCGACTTGGCTGAAAGGTCTGGCTCTGGAGGCTCGCCGTCAAAAGATTCGCGTCATCGATACTCGACCTGGTCACACCGAAACCGGTCTCGCCACTCGTCCCCTTTTCGGTACCGCTCCGGCTTTTGCTCAAGGAATGGGCCCGCAACACGTTGTGGACGTGATTATTAATGCCATCGAAAATGGAATAACCGAGCTCTCCAGCGACTCCTTCAATGCATGAGTAAAAGCAAACTTTGCCTAGTCACCGGCGCTTCCGGCTATATCGGAGGCCGCCTGATACCCGATCTTCTCGCTAAGGGTTACCGAGTCAGGGTCCTCGCGCGAAACGCGAGAAGACTTCAAGAGCACTCTTGGGTCAAGCAAGTTGAAGTCATCGAGGGCGACGCATTCGACACGAAGGTCGTCGAAAAGGCCCTCAATGGCGTGGACGTTGCCTACTACCTGATGCACTCGCTGATGGAGAAGAACGACTTCGAGAGCCAAGAGATGAAGATGGCCGATATCTTCGGCAAAGCCGCATCAAAGCAAAAGGTCGGACGCATTGTTTACTTGGGCGGCATCGTGCCAGCCGAAGCCGAGCTCTCCCCGCACATGAGCGCACGGGCAAACACCGGCAAAATACTCAGAGAGTCTGGAGTTCCGACCCTGGAACTTCGCGCCGGCATAGTCATTGGTTCGGGTTCTGCCTCTTTTGAGATGCTTCGCCACCTGACCGAACGTCTGCCTTTCATGATCACCCCTAAGTGGCTGAACATTCGCATTCAGCCGATCGCGGTTCGCGACGTTTTGCACTATCTGGTTGGGGCGGCGTCCGTAGACAAAAAAGTTAGCGGCTCGTTCGACATCGGTGGCCCAGACGTCTTCAGTTACAAAACCATGATGCAGAAGTATGCCGAGACTGCCGGTTTGCGAAAGCGAATCATTGTTCCGGTGCCTGTCATGACACCAAAACTTTCGAGCGGTTGGGTTGGGTTGGTCACACCCGTGCCCTACACCCTGGCCCGCAGGCTTGTTGCCAGCCTCAAAAACGAGGTGGTCGTCGGCGACGACCGAATTCGCAAACTGATTCCTGACCCAGAGGGCGGGCTAACCACGTTCAAGCGCGCCGTCGAACTCGCGCTCGTGCGAATCAAAGACAACCAGGTCGAAACGCGCTGGTCAGACGCCTCGATTCCCTGGACGCCAAGTGATCCGCTGCCAACAGACCCTCAGTGGGCCGGAGGCTCGGTTTACAAAGACGTGCGCAAACTCGACTCTAAAGACGCCCTAGACGTCGTCTGGAAGCGAATTGAGGCAATCGGTGGCGACAACGGCTACTCAACCGCGACCTGGGCCTGGGAGCTGCGCGGTCTTGCCGACAAAGTGACCGGCGGAGTAGGCCTGCGCCGTGGCAGACGCGACCCAGACCACCTTCAGGTCGGCGACGCCCTTGACTTCTGGCGAGTAGAAAAGGTCGACCGACCAAAGACCCTGAGACTCCGTGCCGAAATGCGAATGCCAGGTCTGGCTTGGCTCGAATTCGTAGTCGAACCAGACGCAAAAACCGGTGGTTGCAAAATCACCCAGACCGCAACTTATGCGCCAAAGGGCCTAATGGGCCACCTCTACTGGTGGTCGGTCTGGCCGATGCACGGAATCGTGTTTCCGAGCATGATCCGACACATAGCCAGAGGCTAAATAACTAGAACTAGAGTTCCGGCGACCATAACGGCCAAACCGATCAACCCGCGCTTCGAAACCTTCTCGCCAAGCACAAAGTAGGCGAGCACTGCGGCAAAGACGATGCTCAGTTTGTCGATGGGAGCTACCAAACTCACCTGACCGAGCTTCAAAGCACCAAAGTAGCAAAGCCACGATGCACCGGTGGCCAAGCCGCTGAGCCCCAAGAAAACATAGTCGCGTCGACCCAAACTGGCTCGACCCTTAAACTCCCCCCTAGACCATGCGATTCCCGCTGCGAAGACCACGACGACGACGGTGCGCAAGGCTGTAGCCAGAGTTGAATCGACCGAGTCAAGCGCTGCCTTTGCAAGCAAGGTCGTGGCAACCGCAAAAGCCATCGAGCCAATCGCCCATGGCAGCCAAGCGAGTGACTCAGATAGAAACCCGCCTCTTTGCCAAACCAGGATCAGCGTTCCAACAAACACCAACACCAAACCAACCAACTTGAAAGCCAAGTTATTAGCCTCACCAAAAAAGGCGATGGCAAACAAACCGGTGAACAGCAGCGAGGTGCGGTCAATCGCTACCACTTGGGCAACGCGTCCGAGTTTTAGCGCCTTGAAATACATCAGCCAAGAGGCTCCTGTGGCAAGACCAGAAAGAGCGATGGCTATAAGAGCTCTGGCGCTTAGCGAAACAAGTTCAGAACCGACACCACTTACCAAAACCAAAACCCAGGCAAGCAAAAGTGCAACGGCCGAGCGAATAGCCGTGGCCAGGTTGCTCGGCACGCTGGCCATGCCGCGCTTACCAAGCACCGAGACGAAGCCGGCGAAGATTGCGCTACAAAGCGAGAGGATTAGCCACACAGGGCAACTCTACGCAAGTGAATAACTTAGACTCGCGACATGAGTATGCACGGTGGCGGACCAATGGGTCGATTTTCTACAGACCCAGAAAAAATCAAGGCCAGAAACGCCGAAGCTCCAAAGATTGAGCACCTGGTTCGCCGCATAGCTGAACTCTTTTCGCCATACAAAAAGCCACTAGCACTTGTGATTTTGCTGATCCTCGTTTCGGCAAGCCTTTCGGTTCTGCCACCCCTACTCATCCAGGGCGCCTTCAACCAGGGTCTGTTCCCGAAGAACGGCAAGCCCGATCTGGGCTTCTTGACCACGATGGTCTTTACGATGATCGGCATCTGGTTACTGGCAGCGTCACTCGGTGTTTGGCAAACCTACCTAACCGCCAGCGTCGGCAACAAAGTGACCGGCTCCCTACGCGTCCGGATGTTTGCTCACCTGCAGTCGATGGAACTCGCCTTCTTCACCAAAACTAAGACCGGTGCAATTCAGTCGCGCCTCTCAAACGATGTCGGTGGCGTCGCTGGCGTTCTAAGCAACACGATTTCGAGCATTCTCGGTAGCTCGGTAACCGTGCTCGCCTCGATGACGGCCATGTTGCTTTTGAGTTGGCAGTTGACCATCGTTGCCCTGATCATGCTCCCACTCATGGTCTTCCTTCAGCGCCGAGTTGGTCAGGTGCGAGCCAAGATCGCCAGCAAAACCCAGGACTCACTGAGCGAGATGTCTTCGATCACCCAAGAGTCGCTGGGCGTCAGCGGCATCTTGCTTTCGAAGAGCTTCGGACGCCAGGCCAGCGAGGTAGCCCGATACGAAGCCGAAAACAAGAACCAGATCTCCCTTCAGGTTCGTCAAACCATGAGCGGGCAAGCGTTCTTTGCAACGGTTCAGGTTTTCATGTCTTCGATTCCAGCGGTTATTTACCTGTGTGCCGGCTGGCTGATTCTTCACGAGGACGTGCTCTCGATCGGAACAATTGTCGCCTTCACCACCGCCCAATCGAGACTCTTGTTCCCGATGATGAATCTGCTCCAGGTGAGCCTGGACCTGCAAACCTCGCAGGCTCTGTTCGCCAGAATCTTCGAATACTTCGACTTCAAACCCCAGGTGACCAACCCGAAGAAGCCAAAGCCCGTCAACCCCAAGAAGCTAGGCGAAATTTCCTTCGAAAACGTCACCTTTAGTTACCCAGAGGCCGGCGAAAAGGCCTCGAACACCCTCACCAAGATTTCATTTGCCGTCAAGCCCGGCCAATACGTTGCCCTAGTTGGCGCTTCGGGTTCTGGGAAGACCACAATCAGCTATCTAATCCCCCGGTTCTATGACGCCACCTCTGGTTCAATCAAGTTCTCAGGAGTCGACGTCCGAGATTTAAATCAGGAAGAACTGATTCAAAACATTGGCATCGTGAACCAGGAAACCTACCTGTTCTACGACACCATTCGCGAAAACCTCGCCTACGCAAAGCCGAATGCCACCCAAGAAGAGATCGAAGCCGCGGCCAAGGCTGCCAACATTCACGACGTGATCATGAGCTTCCCAAAAGGCTACGAAACCATGGTCGGCGAACGCGGTTACCGCCTCAGTGGTGGCGAGAAGCAGCGCATCGCAATCGCCCGAGTGCTGCTCAAAGACCCGCCGGTAGTCATCTTGGACGAAGCAACAAGTGCGATGGACACAAACTCCGAGCGAATCGTGCAAGCCACACTCGACGCCGCCACCGCCAATCGAACCACGATCGCCATCGCGCACCGGCTATCGACAGTTGTGAACGCAAACGTGATCTTGGTAATTGACCACGGCACGATTGTTGAACGCGGAACCCACAGCGAGCTACTCAAGCTCAAAGGTGTTTACTCACGTCTTGTTAAGTCGCAAAACACGCTTAACGCCTAGAATTTTTTCATGTCCAGCAACTTGACTCGAGCTTTCGAAAGTTCGCCCTTCGCACTGACCTTACTGAGCGAAAACCTCGCCGAATCGAAGAACTTTTACGGCAAGGGGCTTGGGCTCACGGTGGTTTACGAAGATGACGTCTCTGCGGTTTACCGCTGTGGCCAAACGGTCATCAACCTTCTTGCCGACTCGCAAGCCAACGAGCTACTTGAGCCTGCAAAGCTCGCCCCAGTGAATTCGGGAGTTCGAGCCGTGTATACCCTTAGGTGCTCCGACGTCGATGCTGCGGTCAGCGAACTGGCTGCAGCTGGTGTTGAGCTACTTAACGGGCCAATAGACCGCCCTTGGGGCGTTAGGACCGCAAGTTTTCAAGACCCGAGTGGCCACACCTGGGAGCTGGCTAACCACGTTTAGCTCGGCGCACAACACCAACGGCAAGTGTCACCGCAGCGCCACACAAGATTCCCCCGATAACGTCCAGGATCACATGTTGATGAACAAACAGGGTCGAGGCGCAAACCAAAACTAGCCAAATCTGCAAGAACCAGTACTTTCGCCAACCTGCGAAAGACCCAAGTGTCAGGATCGCAATCACGCTGAGCGTCACGTGATTTGACGGGAACGTGTTGATCGGCTCGTCCAGCTTCCAGACCAGATCGCGAAGCAGAACGGTGAAGCCATCTGAGCCAGAAAGACTCGGTCGCACCAAGGTTGCCGGAACTAGCAGATAGAGGACGTTGAGAATCATCTGAGCGACAAACACTGTGAACCCAAAAATCTTGAAACGAATTGCGTTTTTCCAAAGAATCCAGGGCAGAACTAAGAACAGTATCGGCAAGAACGAGAGATACGGGATCACAAAGATTGGGATCACTGGAATCTGTTTATCCAGGGGCATCGAGATGTCGATTAGGTGGCTGCGACCAATATGATTTAAAACTTCATAGGTGCCGACCGCCAGCGCGAGATAAAGCACGCCTAGCCAGTGATGCTGAGTCATTTTTCTCACGCTTGTAGGCTAAATCAGTTTGTGCTCAATTAGAAATGCCCGAAACAGAGGTCCGAGTTTCGCAGCGAAATCCTCGGTGAAGTGCGCACCGTCCCAGTAGACGGGGGTTTTGTCGATAATTCCGGGGCATTTGCCTCTCGAGCAGAGCCAATCGTTGGCATTGATAAACGGTATTTGATAGCGAGCAGAAAGGTTTGCCTGGGTGGTGACATACGAGCTCAACCAATCTGAACTCCCTGTGCACTGAGGAGTCATCGACCCACCTGCCAAGACGCAATCGGTGAGTGCCTGCTGACTTGTCGGAACACCGAAATAGACGATGTTTTTCGCTAGCGGGCGAAGTGTGGCTAAAGCCGAGTCGAGGCCGTCTGCCCAGATTCGATTGTGCTGGTCGCCTGAATCCTGATTGCCGTCGGCGATTGGGTGAAATGGTTGGTCTGAGAGAACTACAAGATCTGGCTTGAGCCGAGCAATGTAACTGTTCACCCAAGCTCGGTGATCAGGGCAAGTTAGGTCCGCCCCGGTGCCAGTCCAAGGCCAAGGTGTGATGTCGGCGATCATGCATTCGCGTTGATTGAGACCGATAACCTTCCAGTCGGTTAGGCCCAAGGCGTTGATAACCATCGGGTAGACCGCCAAAGCGTATGAGTCGCCGAGTATCACCGCAGTGTGTTTGGCGTTATCGGGCCCGTACTCGCAGGTGGTCTGGTGAACGTGAGGGTCCATGCACTGCGACCACTGCACCCCACGGCCACCTAACAAAGAAGAGATCGAAGGTGAAAGGTCATCTGGAACCTTGGTTAGCGAAAGGCCTTCAGCGATCTTTGGTACCCAATCTTTAAGTAATTGGACGAGAGTCTTCTCGGCAACGGGCTTTGGTGGTTTCGGATTTATGGTTGGTGTCGCTGACGGCGTCGGTGCGCCTGAAGGCGTTTCGGTTGGTGTCGCAGTGGCAGAAGGCGTTGCGGTTGCTGAGCTCTGCGGGTTTGGCTGGTTGGGCACGTATTGATCGCCAGACTTCGGTGTGCTAACCAGCGACTGAGCGGTGTTCCAGGTGCCTCCAGTCAACGCAAATGCGCTCGATGCCAAACCCAAAACGAGTAGTGCCGCCAGCGAGCCAAATGCGAAGCGAACAGCTGGCTTTGAGCTGCGAGGCTTTAGTTTGATGCGCCTGGTTGGTCGCTCGACAAATAGGTAAGCCGCCGCCGCAAGTGCCAGCGTGAGCGCCAGCACCGAAGGAGCAAAAACCCAAGACTCGGCAAACGCAGGCAATAGCTGTTGGCTGAAAATGATCAGTGGCCAGTGAATCAAATAGATCGAGAAAGAGGTTTTGCCCACAAACACCAGCGGACGCCAACCAAGCCACTTTGTGACAAAAGACGGTGACGATGTCGCGCCGGCCGCAATTATTAGAGCGGCTCCAAAGGTTGGTAGCAGTGCCAACCAACCCGGGTAACCCGTGGCTCCCCCAAAAGCCAAAGTCGAAACAGCAATCGCCGACAAACCGACCACACCAAAAACGGCAGTGGTGGCCCTGGCTTGCTCTTTCTTTGCACCAACCGCCCACAGCGCCAGCAGGGTACCAATGCCAAGCTCATAGGCCCTCGTGGCAGAAGAAAAATAGGCGCTGTTGGCAGAAACGCCACCTTGAATAATCGCCAACGAGAGCGACGTGACGCTGATGACTAAGACGAGTGCGGTGACCCCGAATCGCAAGACTTTCTTCGAAGACTTCACCAAGATCAAGAGAAGAAGCGGGAAGACGAGATAAAACTGTTCCTCGACGGCAAGCGACCAGTAGTGCTGCAGTGGCGAAACCGAGAAGCCGTGGTTGAAGTAGTCAGCCGACTGTTGAATCAGATGCAGGTTTTCGAGAAACACCGCAGACCAAAAACCGTCGACGCCAATTTGCATCGCTTTGGCTTCGTTGAGCAACAGGTAACCGGCTGCGGCAGTGATTGCGATGACGACCAATGCCATCGGAAGAATTCGGCGAGCACGGCGAAAGTAAAACTCGCGAAGCGAAAGTGTTCCGGCACGTAAGTTCTCGACCAAATAGGTGGTGATAAGAAAGCCAGAGATTACAAAAAATACATCCACGCCGATGAACCCACCGGCAAACCCTGCAATGTGGAGGTGAGATAAAACGACAACGCCAACGGCCAGAGCCCTTAGCCCATCAATATCTGCGCGGTACTTCAAAAAACGCCTACTCGAAAAGGTTGAACAACCGCACAGTTGTTAGTTCAGTTTATAAGCGGTAATTGCCTAGACGTTGAAACGGAACTCGACCGCATTACTTTCTAAAAAACATTACGCAACTAGAATTGGCCTATCGCTGAAATATTTCCCGTCTACTCAATCGCCAAGCCATTTCTGGCCCAGGCGGTGCTCGAGCTCGGACTGCCGCTGACTGAGCGCATCGGCCAGCACCTATCCGTGATTTCTGAGCCTTATGCCGATCGTCGAATCGACCAGCTGCTCAACCACACCTCTGGGTTGGCCGACTACTCCGCCCTCGCCGCATATGGCCAGGCGGTCGAGAATCGCACGGATGCCTGGAGCCGCGAAGAACTTCTCGAGCGCTGTGGTGCTTTGAACCACAACATTGACGGTTTCAACTATTCCAACATCGGATACTTGCTGCTGCGCATGATGGTTGAAGAGAAGACCGGCTTGAGCATGTTTGCTGCGATTAGGTCGTTAGTGCTTGATCCGTTGGCGATAGTTGGTTTCGAAGAGTGGGAAGTACGCTCTGATATCGTCCCTGGCTATGACCCGCGCTGGGTTTACTCAGGCACTTTCTTGGCCGACTCCGATTCGATTAAACGCGGCTTTGTGAAGCTCGTTCGCCATCGCGCCGAAACTCTTCCGTTAGAAACAGGAATGACACTTCTGCCCTACCAAGGCACCGGATTCGACCACCCCGGCTATAGCTACGGGTTCATGAACGATGTTGACCTGGCAACTGGACAACCAAACTTCGTTGGTCACGGCGGCGGCGGCCCAGGTTATGCTCACATGATTCTCCTCAACACCGCGAATTGGCAGGTTGGGCTCGAGACTTCGACGGCCGACTTTGATCAGACTTCGGCGATCACTCGATTGCGCGCTGCGACTTCATAACTACACGTTGAAGCGGAACTCGACCACGTCGCCATCTTTCATGACGTAGTCCTTGCCTTCCATGCGAACCTTGCCAGCGGCTTTGGCATCGTTCATCGAGCCGGCTGCGTCCAAGTCATCAAATGACACAATTTCGGCCTTGATGAAGCCGCGCTCAAAGTCGGTGTGAATAACGCCTGCTGCCGCAGGAGCCTTCCAGCCCTGACGAATGGTCCAGGCGCGAGCCTCTTTAGGGCCGGCGGTTAGGTAGGTCTGAAGTCCCAGGGTCTTGAAGCCAACGTGTGCGAGCTGGTCGAGAC
>CAIJJH010000117.1 GCA_903820955.1 uncultured Micrococcales bacterium | reverse complement strand
TTCTGCGATCGCCTTGGCCAGATCGGCCACGATGTCTGGGTTTACGCCGAGGGTTCCCCCACCGAAAGCCTCACCTGAAAGTTTTAGCAATACTCTGCGTTTTTGAGCCATGACCATCCTCCTGCTCTAACTATCCTAGGCGTGACAAAAGTAAAAGGCTCGGTCTTACGACCGAGCCTTTTACTAAAAAGTTGAGTTAGGCGCCAACGCGCATGCGAACGAATTCGCCTACGGTTACTCCGGCGTTCTCCAGAACCTTAGCTACGGTGAGCTTGTTGTCCTTGGCGAAGTCCTGCTCAAGCAAGACGTTCTCCTTGAAGAAGCCGGTTACGCGGCCTTCAACGATCTTCGAAAGCGCAGCCTCAGGCTTGCCTTCGTTACGAGCGGTCTCTTCAGCGATGCGACGCTCGGTCGCAACGGTGTCGGCGTCCACGTCTTCGCGCTTTAGGTGAACCGGCGAGAATGCTGCGATGTGAACTGCAACGTCGTGCGCAGTTGCTGCGTCGCTACCCGAGTAAGCAACCAGAACGCCAACCTGTGGCGGTAGGTCCTTGCTGGTGCGGTGTAGGTAAGCGTCGACTGCGTCACCCTTGACTACTGCTAGGCGGCGAAGTTCGACCTTCTCGCCCATAATTGCAGCCTCGTCATTGATTGCATCGGCAACGCTCTTGCCACCGAAGTCGGCAGCAAGTGCCTCGTCCAGGGTTAGTGCGTCGGCAGCGACAATTGCGTCTGCGATCGAGTCTGAGAGAGCGATGAACTTGTCTGCCTTCGCTACGAAGTCGGTCTCGCAGGCGAGCTCGATGAGCCAGCCGGTGGTACCCGAAACTCGAGCAACGATAAGACCGTTAGAGGTGGTGCGACCCTCGCGCTTGGTAACGCCTTTGAGTCCCTTTAGTCGCAGAAACTCGAGTGCCTTATCGACGTTGCCGTCGGCCTCATCGAGCGCTCCCTTGCAGTCCATCATTCCTGCGCCTGAGCGCTCGCGAAGTGCCTTTACGTCGGCTGCGGTGTAGTTAGCCATTACTTGGCCTCCTCTTCCTTAGTCGCCTCAACTTCTACGACTTCTTCAACAACTGGAGTTTCTTCGACAACAGCAACTTCTTCAGCGGCAGGAGCGGCGATTTCAGCGGCAGGAGTTTCGAGAAGTTCCTTCTCCCACTCAGCCAAAGGCTCAACTTCTTCAACCTTCGAGTGCTTGGCCTTTAGGCCCTCGGCAACAGCGTCGGCGATCACGCGGGTAAGCAGAGCTACCGAGCGGATTGCGTCGTCGTTCCCGGGGATACCAATGGTCACGTCATCTGGGTCACAGTTGGTGTCGAGAATAGCGATTACCGGGATGCCGAGCTTCTTGGCTTCGGTGATTGCAAGGTGTTCCTTGTTGGTGTCAACAACCCAAATGACCGAAGGGGTCTTGGTTACGTTGCGGATACCGCCGAGAGACTTTTCGAGTTTGTCGCGCTCGCGGCGAAGGATCAAGAGTTCCTTCTTGGTTAGACCGGTCTTGGTGGCACCCGAGAAGTCCATGACTTCGAGTTCCTTTAGACGCGAAAGACGCTTCTGGATGGTCTGGAAGTTGGTCAAAAGACCACCCAACCAGCGCTCGTTGATGTATGGCATGCCAACACGCTGTGCCTCGAGAGCGATAGGCTCCTGGGCCTGCTTCTTGGTACCAACGAACAGGACGCTGCCGCCGTGAGCGACGGTTTCCTTAACGAATTCGTACGCACGGTCAATGTGAGAAATCGACTTCTGTAGGTCGATGATGTAGATGCCCGAGCGATCGGTCAGGATGAATCGCTTCATCTTTGGGTTCCAACGACGGGTCTGGTGCCCGAAGTGCACGCCTGCGTCAAGTAGCTGGCGAACGGTTACAACTGCCATGGCAGTGCTCCTTATTTCTCAGTTGTCTTTGCCAGCGGTTGCTAGCAAACCTAGTGCCGCGACAAAAACCGCCCGAAGGACTGATGGTGGTTGTCGTTGATCGACACGCGAAGTCACTTCACCGAAGCAAAGTGCTAGTAAAAGCATAGCAGTTATGCACCGACCGACGCTAGGTCAATCGGCGCTGCCAGAAGGATTGCAGGATTTTTAGATGCGCAATCCACTGATCCTTCTGATGCTCTCTTTCATGGCGGTTTTCGCCGCACCGAAACCGGCCAATGCCGATGCGTTATGGCAACTTCCACTGGCAAATCCGAAACTCATCAACGTCTATTTGCAACCAAACTCCGACTACTCGGCCGGGCATCGCGGGGTCGATTACCTGGTCAAGCAGGGCGAGTCCGTTTTCGCTCCTGCCGATGGCGTCGTACGGTTTGCCGGCAAAGTGGTGAACCGAGGAGTTTTGAGTTTGACTCACGGTGAAAACCTGATCACATCATTCGAGCCGGTCTGCACCAAACTCACTGCTGGGCAAAAAGTGGTCAAGGGTGAACCGGTCGCAACCGTTTGCAATCCGGCCGGTTACCGAAATCACTGCGGGGTCAGAATTTGCCTGCATTTTTCACTTCGAAACCGCGACGGTTACCTCTCACCGCTCACGATTATCGGCGGGCTAGCGCCCAGTAGACTGCTGCCAATCAAGCCCTAGGGTGAGCGATCTCGTAGCTTTCGCGAAGTTGCTCGATGCTTACGTGAGTGTAAATCTGCGTGGTGCCGAGGCTCGCGTGACCCAAGAGTTCTTGAACTGCTCTTAGGTCGGCTCCGCCATCGAGCAGGTGAGTCGCCGCGCTATGTCTCAGCGAGTGCGGGCCAGCCACTCCGGTCGGGGTTTCGGCCAATAAACCGGCGACCAGCGAATAAACCTGACGAACCCCGACTCTGCCACCGCGTGAGGTCAGTAGCAGCGCATCGCCGCTTTTGTCGTTCGCATAGTGTGAACGACCTACGCTGAGCCAGCGATCGAGCGCCTCTCGGGCTGGTGCGCCAAAGGGAACCATTCGAACCTTGCCGCCCTTACCGAGCACTCGCAAAAGGTTTCGACTCAGATCGACGTCTTGAACGTTGAGCCCGACCAGTTCGCTGACGCGAGCGCCACTGGCATATAGCAGCTCGACCGCAAGCAGGTCTCTCAACCCTCCGGGGTTATCTTCGGTTGCCATCGAATCCAAAACCTTGAAGATCATGTCGAGCGATTCGCGACCAACCACCTTGGGTAGAGTCCGTCCGAGCTTCGGTGTGCGGAGTCTGAGACCCGGGTCGGTTTCGATGAGTTTGTTTTTGTAACACCACGAGGTCAACGAGCGAATCGACGCGCTCTTTCGAGCCATCGTTGCCTTGCTCAGACCCTTTTCGCTCAGCTCGTAAAGAAAATCTCGCAGTGCCTCAAGGTGAATCCCGCTCAGGTCGTTGAAGCCGATGCGCTCGAGGTAGGCGAACAGTTCGATGGAATCCGTGCGGTAGCCCTTGACGGTGTGCACCGAATAACCGCGCCCAGACTCAAGGTAGGCGCAGTATTCGCCTAGAACCCGATCGAACGTCTGCACACTCAAAGGTTAAGGCGTTTTCGCCAAGAATCCTGCTCGTTGCGTTCAGCGCGCCCGCCCATTTCGAGCCCACCGAGAGCAATGGCTAGTTCGATGCCGGTCATGCCTGCGCGCTTCGCTATTGCCTGCTGCTCTTGAAACCTGCCGGTCAGGGCGTCTAGCGCCCTTAGTTCGAGGACGCCGAGCGTCGGAGACTCTGCAAGTTCCACTTGAGCGAAGCCGGCGAGTTCGATTAGGTCGCGAGGCCCAGCCAAGAGGGTTGCGAACCCGTCGCGAATCAGGCGGTGGCAGCCGTCACTGGTGGACTGACTGATCTGCCCAGGCACCGCCCCAACCGGTCTTCCGATGCTATTCGCGTGGTTTGCGGTGTTGATGGCTCCGGAGCGCAGGCCGGCTTCGACCACAACGGTTGCTCGACCGAGGGTTGCGATCAGTCGGTTTCTTTGCAAAAACCGCCAGCGCGTTGGGCGTGCTCCCGGTGGTAGCTCCGATAAGACGGCTCCGTTCGAGGTAACGCTTCTAAGCAAATCGGCGTTGCTACTCGGGTAAAACTGATCGACTCCCCCGGCCATGACTGCAAAGTTTGGCGCTCCCATTGCGTTTGCGCTGCGATGAACCGCTGCGTCGATGCCGAAGGCCCCGCCGGAAACCACCGCAATGCCTCGCTCGGCTAGTGCAGCGACGAATTCGGCGCACACCCAATTGCCGTAACCAGTTGCCGTTCTCGACCCGACGATTGCCACCGATGGCGTGATTGCCGCCAAGTTGCCTCTAACCCATAAGCCGGCAGGTGTGCCGAGCCCTAGGTCACTTAGTGAGGAAGGCCAAACCTCGTCGTCTTGGCAGACAAATGCGGCCCCGCAAGCTGCAGCCACCTTGAGAGCGTTTTCGACCGCTGTCTTGCTGAGTCTCGGCAACCAACGGTTCAAGGAATCCTCGATGGTCGACTCAAACCTGCCAAAGCGCATCCTCGCCAGCTCGGCGTGTTCGGTTGCAAGCACCCGCTGGGAAATTGATCTTGCCGAGGCACGAGCAATCAGCAGATCGAGCGAGGTTTTTGAGCCGAGGGTCAACCTCAGCAATCCGGCAAGTTCGTCGCCGGGTTCGATGATGGTCGTCCAGGCAGCCGAAGCGAAGGCCTCTGCGGAGAGTTTTTGCACGCTAACCAAGCTCGGCACCACGCAGAAACATGGCTCTCGCGATATGCGAGGTTCTGGGCACATCGCTGCCATCTAGGTCGGCAAGTGTGTAGGCAAGGCGAAGGCA
>CAIJJH010000116.1 GCA_903820955.1 uncultured Micrococcales bacterium | reverse complement strand
CGAACCCGAAAGACCAGACGAAATCTTGTTGCGACGGTTAGAGCCAGAAACCAAGATTCGGTTGAGTCGGCTGTTGGCTAGTCGAGAGACAGCAACAAAACCTGCAACTGCTGCGGCAGACGCCAATGCAGCTACAGCTGACCCTTGAAACACTGACACGATTGACGCGATGCCGCTGAATATCGATAACAGTGCGAAAGCCTGCTTGGACAATCTCGCTACCCTAGCGCTTGCGGCAACCCGAGGCGAAACGTTTTCATTGAGTAATGCTCGGCGAGTGCTTCGCTCTAGAGACTCAGAGCGGTTTTCTTTGCCGCGGCCATTTAGCGCTGGAAGGAAAACGAGGAACCAAACCGCGGCTAAGGCGACCAACATAAGGCCGCCGGATCCGAAATTAAAGTTCATAACTTCAACGATATGAGACAGCTCTTTAAGGTTCAGTCATTGAACGGGGCGTGTTCGTTTTTCTTTGGTTTCGAACTGGTCCACGGGTAGGTCAGCTTTGGAACGTTTCGATGTTCCCACCGGTTCAAAATCCCCTCGGAAACCTCGTCGCTGGTCAGTGCAAAAACATAGTGATCGCGCCAGTCACCGTTGATATGGATATACCGTTCCTTCAAACCCTCAAATCTAAAACCGAGCTTTTCGACAACGCGCAGCGAAGCCTGGTTCTCTGGCCGAATGTCGATTTCTACCCTGTTGAGTCCGACGTTGTTGAACAGGTAGTCGGTGACTAGAGCCACAGCGGTGGGAGTGACTCCTTGGCCAGCCACTTCGGGGGCTACCCAGTAACCAAGCACCGCGCTGGAGACGGAGCCGTAGAGCATGTTGGACACGTTCAGCTGCCCGACGATCTCACCGTCAACCTCGATCACAAACGGCATTGCCTCGGAACGCTCGAGTTGCTTCAGAAGGCTTCTGGCCATTGCTTTGATATCGAAAGAGGTAGGACCATTCGGAGAGGTTGCCTCCCAGGGCCGTAGCCAGCTACGGTTTCCGAGAATTAGTGTTTCGAGCCTCTTGACGTCGCGCATGCGCAAGATTCTCAGGCGTGTTACGCCGTGGGTGAGAGCAAACGTGAAGGGCACGATGGCAAGATTAGTCGCATGACCAACACTTCGGCGAATGAGCGCAAGGCCCAGCTGCGCAAAACAATGCGAGCGGGGCGCAAAAGCGAGTTCGGTTGCGGCGAGGCGCATTCGCGTCGGCTAATCGAAATCGTCGCGAGGAATGGTTTTTCGGTCATTTCGGCCTACGAGGAATTTGATAACGAACCTTCGTTGGCAGGTCTTAGGCAATGGTGTTCTGAGAACGGGGTCGAAGTTCTTCTTCCTAAAATGGTCAGCGAAACCGAATTGATTTGGTTTGGAGCACAGGGGCAGACTGAATTCTCAACCGTGGAACTAGTGATCATGCCAGCACTCGCGGCTGGGCGCGATGGCAGCCGACTCGGTCGCGGTAAGGGTTATTTTGACAGGGCCGTTGCAGGCAATCGTGCAGCAAGGGTGGTCGTGGTTCACGATTCCGAGCTCTTCGAAAGCGTGCCCACCGAGGAGTTCGACCAGTTCGCCTCGGCGGTGGTCACCTGCGGCGAGACCATTCACTGCGATGGTCGCTTAAACTAGGTTCATGCCCACCTACTCATACGTCTGCAAGAGCTGCGAGCACACGTTCGACGCTCAGCAGTCGATTCACGATGAGGCACTCAAGACGTGCCCAGAGTGCAAGGGCGAATTACGCAAGGTGCTCGGCGAAGTCGGAGTGACCTTCAAGGGCAGCGGCTTTTATCGAACAGATAACGCAGCCCCTAAAAGCGACTAGCCCCAGTGCGGCGGTTTATCTTCTTTCAGGCGACGATCGTTACTAGAACCAGAATCGCCCCAGCCGGTGTCGGTGTCGTCTTTAGACCTTTCTTCGAACAAGGCCGCTTGCCTCGTCGATGCGGGCAAACCCATTGAAATAGCGATTCTCAGAGCTAGCGTCTGCGGGTCACTGAAGAGTTCGAAGCTGTGGACGCGGATGAGCTTCCAGCCCATGGCTTCGAGAAGCGCGGGATTCAACCTGAGGCGCTCAACTAACGGAGCGTTCAACTGCAGCCAATCGGCTTGAATCACGCCGGCGCGATTTCCATAACTGAGAACAAGCTCGAGGTTTTCACCGAAACCAAGGTTGGCGCGAACACCTAGTTTTCTGAGACGAAGCGCTAAGTCCGCGAGCATCGGATCACCGCTGACTTCTGAATCGAGAATCGGTTCTGCGACGGCACCAAAGACATCGTTGAGGAGTTTCGCGAGCGGCCAGCCTTCAGGAATCTGATCGAGTGCCGATACGGCAATGATCCTGGACCTCGCACTGACCAGAAGGTTGGCTACAAACTTTCTTGAGTTCGGGTCGCCGAGTATCTCCGGAGAGGATTCCAGTCCGAGGCTAAAAATGACCACGTCGGCGATGCGGTGAGAAAGCTCTGCGATGGTGGCAATCTCAAACTTTTCGCGACCGTGTGCGTCGAAGAATTCTTCCAGTTCTGGCCTTTGCACCTTCTTTTTGGAAACCGCGAGGCGCAGGCGTTCGGCGAATTCCACCGAGGCCGTGCCCACCATCAAGGACTTCTCCGGAGAACTTGCGGCATGCTCTTCGATTAGCGCGATTGTCTTCTCAAGTTCGGCATCCAGGGTTTTGACCGAGACCAGGCTGAAGTTGCTCTCACCTAGATACTCACTGGCCGTCGGTTCGAAACTTATGCGATTCTGGTAAAACTCCCTGTTCACCAGTCGGCCTAGGCTCTGACCATTTTGCCGCCAGGATCTTTGCAGGGTTTTGATACCGAAGACCTTCCTAACGACTTCGAAAACCGAGTCATCGCTCTCTTCGGGGGCAAGCGGAACTTCGTGACATTCAATTTCAAAACCGAATGCGCCGGCTATCGCAGTATCGCCAAACGCGACAACCTGTTTTGCTCTGCTGAGGGCGGCGAGATTCTCGGCAACGGTGGTTCCGGCGGCGTCTAGAACCAGGACGACGTCAAAGCTGGCTGCTGCGACCAGATTCGGGACCTCGAAGGGTGATGCCAAAACCACCGACGCCAGATTTGGAGCGATGTTCGGTGCAGCTTGAAATAGGGCTCGGTAGCTGGCGGTTTTGGATCTCAAGAGCTCCTTGAGAGCGAGCGCTTCGGCAGGGTGCGCTAGAAGGGAGGTGTGCCAAGCCCCCGATTGCGTTGAAGCTATATCTGCTGCACCCAGAGCAACGACCGCGGCATCGGCTGATTTGAAGTCGCTCTCAATTACCTCGATCCGCTCAGCGGTGAAACCCAGAACTCTGGCATCCTTGGCAACCGAGTATTCGAGTGCGCTCTGCCAAAACACCTGATCCAATTCGACCGCGATGTGCTCTCGTTGAACGTGCAGTCGTGAGAATTCCCTTGAAACATCGCCCAGGCCCAACTCTCGAAGTTCAACCAGCAATTCGGCTCGCTCAGCGCTGTTGCGAAGAGGGTTCAAGTCGGTCGACATCTTGGTTAGCGCTTCGCCAAGTTCTCTTAGCGGAAGTCTTGCGAAAGGAATCGATTCTGAACTCGAGTCCATGTGCCTCTGAACTTCGGCAAGGTCGGCAGCAAACGCTTGATACCTAACCTGCAGATCGCCAACGCCCGAGACTATGTTCGGTGCCGTCGGAGCCAAAGCGAAAGAATCCCAAAGAGCTTTCTGCTCCTGAATTTCGGTCAGGGCAACGTGCAAATCGCCAACGTGCATGCCTGGGCGCAGGTACTCTTTGGCTAGCTTTCGTAACTTGCGACGGTCGCTTCCCGACATTTCTGATCTCGAAGTCCTTGGCCCCGTGGCAATCATCAGCGGGCCAAGATCGCGCTGATAGACGTCCTCGACGAACCGGTCCAAAGTCAGTCTGACGCCGGCGGCGAGCTGAAGCAAAGTGCCCCAGTCTTCGAATTTTGCCGCAGGCTTGAGGTTTAGTTTGGCGACAAAGGTTGCCATCGCTGTGCTGATTTCATCGAATGAGGTAGCCAGTTTTGAAGCTAGGTCAGTCACGTGTTGCAAGTCAGTCTCGTCTGAGAAGGTCGCTCCAAACCAAGGGGTGTCCTGCGGTCCGTATCGGAACTCTCCCAGTTCGAAGGCCTTGGTCAAAAGCACCATTGCTGCGGTGCGGTCTTGGTGCTGAAGGAGCTTGGACTTTGAAATTCGCGCAGTCGCAGTAGGTGCGTGCGGCATGAGCGAGAGAGTTGCCAAAGTTGAGAGGATCTCGGTAACCGATGCATGAAGCGCCTGGTTTTTGGTGCTTAAGACAGAGAAATACTCTTCGACCTGAGACTTCGCATTTGCGCGGACCTCTTTCGCGGAAGTAAGGGCCACGGGAGAGGCCTTCTCGTGCCTAGAAATTGCCGAGACGATGTCAAACCAAGTAGCAGCTGAACGAATTCCAAGCCCCGCTAAACCAATCGATGCGAGGCGATCGGCAAGTTCGTCCAGAGTCTGCCTGCGCGGCGTGACCACGAGGACGCTTTTCTTTGCCAGAGCGAGATTGGCTAAGACGTTGACCACGGTTTGCGTGTACCCGCAACCGGGTAGAGTCTCCACCGAAAAGGAGTCGCCCGCTAGCGCTTTTGCGACTATTTCCTCTTGCAAGGCGTCCGCGTCTAAGACAAGTTGAACCTCTGCGTCGACTTCGGAGTCGGCTGGCGCGGTATCTAGGCCTACCAAGGTTCGAAGGAGCGCAGTGTCGGCTCTAGGCATGTCGTTTTGCAGCAGGATAGTCTCGACCGCAAAATTACCTATGACCAGAAGTCGCTTAGCCTCGAGATTGGCATTTGGCCCAACCAAGGATGTGACGTACTCGAGGACTTCGAGCGGCATCAAATCGTTTGCCTGCGACAAAATACCAAGTAACCGATCGGCATCGAGCTTGACGCCATAGCTAACCTCTAATGACGAGATCAGGCCTGGATTCACCAGCGGCGAACCGGTGATGGCAACCTCAAAATCCTCGACCCGGTGCCGAAGTTGAGCCGGCCAAAGCACTATGGGCAGATTTAAGTCAAAACCGTCGTGCTTCAGCCCGACCAAACCACCAGCGAGATAAATGGTTGATAAGCCGGTCTCACTTTGAAGCCGAGAGCCCTTTTCTGAAATCCTTTTAGCCGCGGCTAAGCCTTTAGAAAAGGTAAGCGCTTCTCTAAACAAGCTCGACAGTGTCGTGGACTTTGTGGTTACAAACTGTGCGAGGCCACCCGGGTGAGACCGTTCGAGATCGAGTTGTCCGAAAGGGTTTGGTTCAAAATTTAGGAGTGGGTTGGTGTTACCAATGGCACGAATTTCATCGGCCCAGACGCCCAGTTGGCCAGAAGTTTCGAGGGTTTCACTCACGTTTCAAGAGTAACTTCGCAACCGCACGAAGCGCCGTAAGCAAAGGGCTAAACGGGTCGCGGTATATTTGTTTTCGAGCCCTCGTAGCTCAGTGGATAGAGCAGTGGTTTCCTAAACCATGTGCGGAAGTTCGATTCTTCTCGGGGGCACAAAAACCTAGGCAGCCTCTAAGAAGTCCATCCACTCGGGCTCAACCGAATCCGCTCCCCTGATTGTCCAGGCCATCCCGCTTGGCATTCGAGGCGTGACGCGAAGCTCCCAGCCAAGTTCGTGAAGTGTTTTGTCGCCTTTGATGTTGTTGCACTTGAGGCAGCAGGCAACCAGGTTTTCCCAAGTGTCTTTTCCGCCGCGCGACTTCGGTTGCACGTGATCAATCGTGTTGGCACTTCTAGCGCAGTAAGCGCACCGGTTGCCGTCGCGACGAAGAACCCCCCTTCGACTCAGGGGAACCTTGCGCGAATGTGGAACGCGAACGTAGCGCGAGAGCAGAATGACTCGTGGCAAAGCGAAACTTCCGGTAGCCGAGTGAACCACCTGATCGGCAGCACCAGAGAGGACAGTGGCTTTCTGGTTCAGGACCAGAATCAACGCTCGTTTGAATGAAACAACACCTAGCGGCTCATAGCCGGCGTTCAAAACCAGTGTTCTCATCAAACTCCTCAAACAAAAAACGCGCCGTCAGAAATGACGACGCGCTTAGCTAGCGGGCAACTGGGCCCTGGGCGAATGTTGCAGGTGGTATACGTGCTTTGTTGGCATAGCCCTAGATTAAGACTTTTTGCCATAATTTTCTCGGAGAAACGCCTTGGCGATTCGTGAAAATTAATGCTGCGGTAGGAACCTGATCAAGTGGTAATTCGGGCTGAAAATATCGGCAAGCTTGACTCGGTCACCCGGTCTTGGCGCGTGGTAGAACTGGCCATTACCAGCGTAGATTCCGTCGTGGCTAAGGTTGTTGAAAATCACGACATCGCCCGGTCTGGCGTCCTCGTTCTTAACCCTCACCGCGTAACCCAGCGCAACCATGTAGTCCTGACCGGTCACCGCGTGCGGCATCGCCACACCGAACTGAGAGAATACGTACTTAACAAAACCCGAGCAATCGAAACCACGCGGGTTGTCGCCACCAAAGACATAAGGTGTTCCTACGTAAGCCGCTGACACCTTCATTATCAAATCTGGGGTCATGGTGCCGTACTTCGGATTGGCGATCCAGTCTTCAGCAGTTGGGCCTGACCAGTTTCGGTAATCGGTAATCTGCTTTGCCCAAATGATGGCGTTCACGGATCCGGTCCGGTATCGAACTTGAGTGGATACGAATTTTGCGTTCACGACGGCACCGACAGTGAAAACCTGGGTCGAGACGCCCTCAACCACTCCACCCGCCATTGCGGTTGTGATCTCTGACTGTGCCGCGATGTCCGGGCTGAACGCGTAAGAAGGCAAGGAGAAAGAAGTGACAATACCGGCGGCGATTGCCATGGTCGAATAGCTGACCAGCTTGCGTTTGAAAACTTTGGGCTTGGTGGCGCGCGGCACTAAATTCAAGCCAGTGCTAGGAGTGTCGATTGATTTTACGGTGTCTTCGGCAAGCATCCGAGCGACAGTCTGCTCTTGCTTAGCGGCCTTCAAAAGGGCGCGCCGGGCTTTTGCGCTCTGTTTTTCGGAGACGTCTCGGCGACTACGCAACTCGAATTGTTCGAGGATGCTCACTTGAACATCTGCGCGGCGTCTACCACTTGGCTTTTTGGCCAAAGTTAACCTCCGAGGTACTTCGGTTACCGGATTCCTAAGTTTACCCGAACATTGCTATTCGAGTGGTTGGTCAATCTGTGAAGTCTCTGACACTACGCAACGACAAATAGGTGAACCGCTAAATCGTGGTCAAGAGCTACGCCCTCGGCGTTGCCTGCTGAGGTTATCAAAATGCGAGTGCCGGAGTGTTCCGCCGAAATTCGGGCGCCAGGAAGGATCCCGAGTTCGCGAAGGTGCGCCAAAAACTCAGGATCGATCTGGACTGTTTCGGCTATGCGCGCCAAAATCAGGTCGTTGGCCGAACCGGTAGCTGCAATTACCGACGTGATTGGAGCGACGCCACTGGCGAAACTTGGGTTGGAAGCCAAGCCGAGCTCTTCGAGACCTGGGATCGGGTTTCCGTATGGCGAAATGTCGGAACGTTCAATCAGCTGCAAAATCTTGATTTCGACTTGCTGGCTCATGACGTGTTCCCAACGGCAAGCCTCTTCGTGCACAAACTCCCATTCGAGGCCGATCACATCGGCTAATAGGCGTTCGGCAAGTCTGTGTTTTCGCATAACTCGCACCGCCTGCAGTCGGCCCTGAGTGGTGAGGGCGAGTTGGCGATCGTCAGCGATTACCACAAGCCCGTCACGCTCCATGCGAGAAACCGTTTGTGACACCGTTGGCCCGGACTGGTGAAGTCGCTCCGAAATTCGAGCTCGCATCGGCGGTTGACCTTCTTCTTCTAACTCCAAAATGGTTCGAAGATACATTTCGGTTGTGTCAATAAGATCGGTCACTGCGCCTCCTTCAATTCGCTTTCAAGAATACTCGCGCGCAACTTGCCGCCCGGCTTCGTTCGATATACTTGGGTAATGGCAAACATCGTGATCCCCCAAGACCTGCTACCCGAGGACGGCCGCTTCGGCTGTGGACCTTCGCGTGTTCGACCAGCCCAAATCAGCGCCTTCGCCGCGGCTGGTGCCGAGTTGATGGGAACCTCGCATCGTCAAGCCCCGGTCAAACACTTGGTGAAACGCGTCCAGGATGGCCTTCTCGAACTGTTCCACGCACCCGAAGGTTACGAGATCGTGCTCGGCAACGGCGGCTCGACAGCTTTCTGGGATGTCGCCGCTTTTTCGCTCGTCCAAGCGAAGGCACAAAACCTAGTTCACGGTGAATTTGGCGCAAAGTTTGCAACTGCACTAACCAACCCCTGGTTAGAAAAGCCGACGGTGATTCAGGGCGAACCCGGTTCGCGTCTAGAGCTCGTAGCCGAAGCCGGCGTGGACTCCTACGCCTACGCCCAAAACGAAACCTCGACTGGTGTGGTTTCTCCGGTCAAACGAGTTTCGGGAGCCGATGAAGGTGCGATCTATTTCACAGACGCGACTTCGGCAGCCGGCGGCATCGACTTCGACCCGAACGAGACCGATGTTTATTACTTCGCACCGCAGAAAAACTTTGCTTCCGATGGCGGTCTCTGGCTCGCACTAATGTCTCCGGCGGCGATCGAACGCGCCGAGCGCATCGATGCCAGCGATCGTTACATCCCAGAGTTTTTGAGCGTAAAGACCGCGATCGACAACTCTCGGCTAAATCAAACCCTGAATACCCCGGCCATTGCCACCCTCTTCCTGCTCGCCGAGCAAATTGAGTGGATGAACAACAACGGTGGACTCGCCTGGGCAGATTCAAGAACTCTCGCCGCTTCTCAACACCTTTACGACTGGGCCGAGAGATCGGTTTATGCCATGCCGTTCGTCGCCAACCCGGAACACCGTTCGCAAGTAGTCGTAACGATTGACTTCGATGGAGTGGACGCCGCCGAAGTTGCCAAGACTTTGAGGGCGAATGGAATCGTAGACGTTGAGCCTTACCGAAAACTGGGACGTAACCAACTGCGGGTGGCCACATTCACCGCTACGGAATTATCAGACGTGCAAAAACTAACCAAAGCGATCGACTTTGTGGTTTCGGAGCTCGGTTAAGTTGAAGTTTTACGTAAAGAGTTCTGAACGCAAGCCTGATCCAACACCCCTAGAAACAAACCCCCGTCCGGTGATGCTGGTCGGGGTTTTGATCTGGGTTGCTCTACTCGGCCTTTTTGTTGCGGTTCCCGCGACGGTTCCGGCTTCTAGGCCTTGGTGGCCTTTCACCTGCGTCTTCGGTGTCGTCCTCGGCGTCCTCGCCTTGATCAGGTACCGCAGAAAGTAACTCGTCTTCATCGACATCGACATCGACGATAACCAAGTCGTCGGCCGCGTCTTCTTCGCCATCGGTTTCTTCGACTTCTTCTGCGTCTAGCAGGGCCTGCGCCTCTAGCTCGGCCTGAAGTGCCTTGTAATCGGCCAAACGCTCCGACCAAGGAATCCAGTCGGGTGCTACCAGCGAGGTTTCGCCAGGGAGCAAAACGAATTCGCTGAGTGTCGGTGTCAAACCTGCCGGCTGATGTAGCGTGACCGACCAGTGCCAGTCGAGGTAGCCCTTGAGCTCGCACTTGAAGTGGTATGAAAAGGTGTCGTCGCCCTCATCGACCGACGACATGAACGCGCCGAAGGGCAGTTTCTCGGTGGCCAAAACCTCGCGAGCGAAATCGGTTTGGTCTTTTACCTTGGCGGTCTTAGTCATCTAGTTCGTCAGCAACCTTACGCAGGATTGCTGCGATTCGGGAGCTGGCCTTCGGGTCTGGGAGTCGGCCATTGGTAAAGCTTGGGCCGAGTCCGTCCAAAAGGCGAATCAAATCTTGAATCATCACGGCTAGTTCGTCGGCCGGTTTTTTGTCGCGACGCGAGAGACTCACCGGAGCCTCGAGGATCCGGACCGACATGGCCTGAGCACCACGCTTGCCGTCGAAGAGGCTGAACTCGACACGAGTGCCGTTTTTTACCGAGGTGACACCCTCGGGCAGAGCCGAACCGTGCAGGTAAACCTCCTGGCCTTCATCTGATGCGATGAAGCCGAAGCCCTTTACATCGTCGAAAAACTTAACTTTGCCGGTTGGCATTTGGCACCTCCAAATGTGTCCTCCTTATTTTACCTGTGAAGAGGGGACATTGGGCAGGTATCCTATAAGGATGACTAAACCCAAGGCCAACGAGAGAGCTCGACCAGAAAATGTGATCGCATTCATGATGGTTGGAGTTATCGGGGTTTCTATTTTGACCATCGTGCTCGTGCTTCTTTCGTACCTCTTCAAATTTGAACTACCCCACCTAATTTCGTTGATCCCGCTAATCGGCTTGCCGTTTGGCGCGTTGCTGCTTATCGCCCTGCTAATAGTTCAAGCACGAAAACTAACCAAAGCAAAGCGCTAACCACCGGAATGAGTCAGGTTCTTGATCTTGCCGGGCGACTTAGGGCGCTCACAGACGATGAACTCGTTCGCCTGCTCAGAATTCGCGGTGGCAGCTCAACCAACCTCAAGGATTTCTTCGATCTAGCCGAATGGCTGCTGCAGCCGAAACACATGACGCAGTACGTCAATTCACTTCCCAAGTCGGCACTGTTGTATGTGAGTGGCTTAAACAACGTCCATGCATCACCGGTGCTCGACTTCATTCGCTCCGGCGAGTTCGTCCAATTTGAAGACTCGAAGGTTTTGGCTCCAATCGAGACCAGGCAACCGACCAGCCCGAATTCGGATTCGGTCGCTGGCATCCACGCCTTCGAATCAATCTCCTCGATTACCGAACTGGTATTCGACCTCGAACACCGCATCTTGCGCGACGTAGGTAAGCAGGGAATCTCACTTGCCGACGCAAAACGCCTGGCATCGCTGACCGGCAAAGAACTCGACTTCGTTCGTAGCGTGTTCGAACTCTCGGCAGCCGCCGGGCTAATCACCCCGATTGACGGCCGCTGGGCGCTGACCCTGCGAGCAGCCGATTGGGTGGCTTCAACCGCCGAACAGCGATGGGGTTTGCTGGCTTCGACTTGGTTAGAACTTCTGGGCTTTGGGGCGGCCGAAGAGCTGGGTCGCGAAATCTCCAGAGGTGTCTCACTCGAAAAGGCATTGCGCGACTGCTTCCCGCTCGAGCGCTTCGATGCCACCAGTCGT
>CAIJJH010000115.1 GCA_903820955.1 uncultured Micrococcales bacterium | reverse complement strand
GCGGTTCCTAGAAGTGCTCGGTTGGCTAGCTGAATCAACCACTCGACCTCAACGTGAATTCGCGCGCGGTTTAGGCCGGCTTCGCTCAGGTATTCGCCAAGAGTCCCGACCGCTGCACGGTAACGGCCATCGAGCGGAGAGAGTGGTTGCGAAGAGAGATTGGTCACATAACTATTTTGCCTTAGTTATGCACCGCTTGGGGTTTTTGGGGTCACTTGTACTCAAATCCGAGCAATCTAATGGCATGGAAACGGTCGATCAACAATTACAAGAAATCATCGCGAAGCTGCACGCGGCAATGCCCGAACCGAGACTCTGGTCTGGTTCTGCTGCTCGTGCTTGCGAACGCGAATTACAAGCTTTAGTCGAAGAACTGCATCAGCTTCGCGCACATCTTTTCTCGGTAGATCGATGGCTGGGTTAGTCGGTTACGGCGGCGACCCCGCGGTGGTGGCCAGTCGCGCCGAAATAGATCGCATCGGGGCGCATCTTCACGCAGTAGGTAGCCAACTGGTTTTGCACAGCCTGAATTTCTTGCCGGATCCGATTGCTCGATTGCAACTAGACAGCCAGCTTCCTTTGCTCGAATGCCGCGTGCAAAAGACCAGGTTGGCCTTATCGGTTGCCGCCGAAAACTACTTCACCACCGAGGCCAGGGTTTCGCACACACTAGAGGCCGTTGGCCACGCCCTGCAAAAACATCCCTGGCTGTTGCACCTGATTCCGAAGCCAGTACTCAGAGAAATAGAGGTTGCGGGTCTCAGCGCCTTTGCCGTGGCGCAACTTGCGCCTGGCAATTTCGGCAAGCAGGCAACCGGCGCGCTGGCCTCCACCGTTAATTTGGAAAGCGAGCTTGCCAAAGCTAACCGGCGCGGGCTCTTGGTCGATCTGCCAGTTCAGTTTCGCCAAATAGCAAGCAGAAGTAGCGCTCCAGTCGGGTCGGTTACCGAGATTGGTCGGCAAATAGAAGAAGTAAATCGGTTCAAGCGCCAGATTCGAATCGATACCTATGTTGGAGGCGATGGCCAAAAGACCATGCTGGTTTACCTGCCGGGCACTCAGTCGCTTTTGCCGATTGCCGGGTCAAACCCGTTCGATGTCACCACGGATGCCACGTTGGCAGCGAATCCAGATCAGTCGCAACTTCTCAAGGCGATTTCGAGAGCTCTTGATTCGGCCGGGGCCAAAGGCGCGCACGTGATCTTCGCTGGTTACTCTCTCGGTGGCATAGCGGCGGCCGAACTTGCAGCATCCGGCAGGTTCGATGTCACCGGAGTGATCACCATCGGCTCACCAATCGGGCAAGTAAACCTGCCTTCGGGCATCCCAGTTCTCTCGATTGAGAACAGCAACGACCCGGTTCCAGCGGCGACAGGTCGGGTTAATCCGCTAACCGAAAACTGGGCAACTGTTTCGGCCGAGGCAAAGCTTCACCTCGGGGTTCCTGCAATCGAAGCTCACGAACTTGAGCATTACTTCGGCACCCTGCGAGAGGTTGATCAGACCAAGATGCTCGGGGCGAGCAGAGTTAGAGACTTAATCGTGGGTCAACTGAAAGGTAGTGAACTAACCGAGACGCAAACCTACGAATTTACTCGCTAGTTGTCTCGCGACTTTTTTCTAGAAGTGGCCTTGGCGATGAACGAGAACACGCTCATGATCAAAGCACCCAAGATTGCCCAACCAAGTGAACCAACGGTCAAACCTTCGCTCGTGAAACCGTTAATGGTGAAAATCTTGTCGGCGAAAAGGCTTGAGAGCCAGGCCACGAACAAGAACAGGGCTCCGTTGATTACCACCGAGATGAGCCCGAAGGTCAGTAGGTAGATAGGAAACGCGACCACTTTGACGATTGGAGCAACTATCGAGTTCACCAGGCCGAAAATGGCGCCGACAAACAAGAATGACAAGATTTTCGTCCAGAGTGAGTCGCCGCCGTAGGGCTGTAGGGCTATGGCTGGAATCAAAGAGGTGACCACGAAAAGGCCGATTGCGTCGATTACGGCCGTTATAAGAAAACGCTTCATATGAGCATTGTGCCACTAGACCAAGTAAATTGGACTTCGTGACCGCACAAGCCTCGAACAACGCGCCAATGGTTCAGTTTCTGACACCTGAGGGCGAATTCAGCGTTTCGAAGGGCCTTGAGGCATACGGCAAGTATCTCAATGCCCTAACCGAAGACGACTACCTAAAGTTTTATCGCGACATGGCTCGCATGCGCCGCTTCGATGTTGAAGCCCACGCGCTTCAGCGCCAGGGCCAGCTCGGCCTCTGGATTCCGGCCATCGGCCAGGAGGCCGCCCAGATTGGTTCAGGGTACGGCGTCGGCCGCAACGACCACATCTTCCCGACCTATCGCGAACACGGTGTCGCGATCACCCACGACGTCGAAATGATGTCGATTCTCAAGATGCTCCGCGGTGTGAACCACGGCGGCTGGAACCCAGAAGAAACCCGCTTCCACCTATACGCAATCGTGCTCGGCACCCAGACGGTTCACGCGACCGGCTACGCAATGGGCGTCGCGTTCGACGGCAAGGTTGGCACCGGCAACAAAGACGAGGACCTCGCGGTCATCACCTACGTCGGAGACGGCGCAACCGCTGAGGGCGAAGTCAGCGAATCTTTACTTTTTGCCGCCACCAACAACAGCCCTATCGTGTTCTTCTGCCAAAACAACCAGTGGGCCATTTCGAGCCCAACCGAATCTCAGACCAAGGTTCCTCTTTATCTTCGCGGTTCCGGCTTCGGCGTCCCCGGTATTCGAATCGATGGCAACGACGTCCTAGCTAGCTATGCGGTTACCGCGAAACACATGGACGACGCCCGAGAAGGCAGCGGCCCGTTCTTTATCGAGGCTCTCACCTATCGAATCGGCGCTCACACCTCGAGCGATGACCCGACCAAATACCGCGACCAAGAGCAGGTCGATTACTGGACCACTCGCGACCCACTGGCTCGCTTCGAAAAGTTCCTTCGCCGCCAAGGTGTCGGCGACGCCTACTTCGCCGAGGTCGAGCAGAGTGGTGAGGATCTTGCAACCGAGATTCGTGAGGCAACCTTCGCCCTCAAAGAGCCACCCTTCGAAAACATGTTCAACCACGTCTACTCAGAGCCACACCCGAGAATCGACGAACAGCTCGAATGGCTCAAGCGCTACGAAGCCTCATTTGAGGAGGGCAACTAGTGAGCAACATAGTTGAACTCTCAATCGCTAAGGCGATCGCCGCCGGCCTGCGCAAAGCGATGCTCGAAAACCCCAAGGTCCTAGTGTTCGGCCAAGACGTCGCCCAGCTCGGCGGCGTGTTCCGCGTAACCGAAGGCCTTCACGCCGAGTTCGGCGACAAGAGAATCTTCAACTCTCCGATCGCCGAAGCCGGCATTGTGGGCACCTCGATCGGCCTCGCCATGCGCGGCTACCGCCCGGTTGCCGAGATCCAGTTCGACGGCTTCATATTCCCCGCCTTCAACCAGATCACCACTCAGTTGGCCAAGCTCCAGAATCGCTCCGAAGGTTTCATGAACATGCCGGTCGTCATTCGCGTGCCCTACGGCGGCGGCATCGGCGCTGTCGAGCACCACTCCGAAAGCCCAGAAGCCTATTTTGCTAGGACGGCCGGGCTCCGAGTGATCACCCCGAGCAACCCGAACGACGCCTACTGGATGATTCAGGAGGCAATCGCCTCGACCGACCCGGTGATGTTCTTCGAACCGAAGCGTCGCTACTGGCAGAAGGGCCCGGTCAATCTCGACGAGCCACCGCAGCCGACCTACCAAGCGAGAGTTCTTCGCGAAGGCACCAACCTGACCCTCGCAACCTACGGCCCGATGACCGCCACCGCCCTGCAAGCTGCCGAGATGGCTGCCGAAGAAGGAACCAGCATCGAGGTCATCGACCTACGCTCACTGAGCCCGATCGACTTCACTACGATAATCAACTCGGTCAAGAAGACCGGTCGCCTGATCGTCGCCCACGAGGACAGCCTCAACATCAGCCTTTCGAGCGAGATCGCCGCTCGGGTCACCGAGGAAGCCTTCTATCACCTTGAAGCCCCAGTGCTTCGGGTCGGCGGATTCGACGTTCCTTACCCTGCAGCAAAGCTCGAAGAGCTGTTCCTTCCAGACGCCGACCGCATTCTCGAAGCCGTCGACCGACTATTGGCTTATTAGGAGTTTCGATGCCAACTATTGCTAATTTTCCTCTCCCAGACGTCGGCGAAGGCCTAACCGAAGCCGAGATTGTTTCTTGGAAGGTGAAGCCTGGCGACACAGTCAAGGTCAACCAGATCATCGTCGAAATCGAAACTGCAAAGTCGCTAGTAGAACTTCCTTGCCCTTTCGCCGGCACCGTCGCAGAACTCTTCTATAAAGAGGGTGACACCGCAGAGGTCGGCAAGCCGATCATCAGCGTCACGGTCGCCGACGGTGCAGTCACGAGTGCAGTCGCAGTAGCCGAGCAGTCATCCAGCGTCCACCAAGCAGTAGCCGATGCCGCAGCGAGTGTTAGCACCGACGAGAAGCAGCCAAACCTTGTTGGTTATGGCGTCTCTCACTCTGTTGGCGGATCCCGTCGCCGCCGAGGCGGAGCCGTTGCCCCAGCAACCACCGCAATCCCACTAGTAGTTGAAGCAGCTGTCGCAGCCACAGGCGGCGAAGTCATCGCCAAGCCACCGGTGCGCAAGCTAGCTAAAGACCTCAACGTCGACCTCAGCCAGGTCACCGGCACCGGCCCCGGCGGCGAGATCACTCGCGACGACATCGTCGGCGGCGCAACCCAGGCCAAAGTTTTCAGAAACCTCACCACTCCGGCAGCACCGAGCGAACGTGAAGAGCGAATCCCGGTCAAGGGCATTCGCAAGGCAATCGCCAGCGCGATGGTCTCGAGCGCTTTCACCGCCCCTCACGTCAGCATCTTCGTCGACGTCGACGCCACCCGCACCATGGAATACGTCAAGCGCCTAAAAGCCTCGACCGACTTCGCCGGCGTCAAGGTCACCCCGCTACTGATCATGGCCAAGGCGATGATCTGGGCGATTCGCCGCAACCCAATGGTCAACTCAACCTTCACCGCCGAAGAGATCATCGTTCACAACTTCGTCAACTTCGGTATCGCAGCAGCAACCCCAAGAGGCCTGCTTGTTCCGAACATCAAGGACGCCGAACAGATGTCGATGCTTGAACTCGCCATGGCGATCGAGCAGCTGGCCGCAACCGCTCGCGAAGGCAAGACCACCCCTGCCGACATGAAGGATGGCACGATCACCATCACCAACATCGGCGTATTCGGTGTCGACACCGGAACCCCGATCTTGAACCCAGGCGAAGTAGCAATTGTTGCCCTTGGCTCGATTCGCCCAAAGCCTTGGGTAGTCAACAACGAGATTCAGGTACGCCAGGTCACCACAATCGGTGCAACGTTTGACCATCGCGTCGTTGACGGAGACGTTGCGAGCCGTTTCGTTCAAGACGTAGCATCTGTAATCGAAGAGCCAGCTCTGCTGCTCGACTAAATAAAAAGGGGAATCAAATGCGCGCAACACAAAAACCACAGATTCTGATCGGTGCGATTTTCTTGGCTTTGGCCAGTCTTGCCTCTATAGACAACCTGATTTCACTGCCAAACACGTTCGACTGGCTAACCAACGTCGATAACACCTTCGTTCCAGCCACCGTTATTGACATTTTTTCGATGATCGTGATTACCGTGTCCTCGGCAGGTCTAGCAATCTGGGCTTTCGTTGCAAAGACCCCAAAGGTACTGGGTGTGCCTGCGATTATCTTGATCGTTGCCGGCCCGGTATGCGCGATTGGCCTAAACCTCTTTTGGCTAACTCAAGGAAGCCCATTCCTAGAGGCGTTCTTCCAAACTTATGGTGGCCCAGGGCGCATCGCTGCTTCAACTTCGGTCTTCATTAGCCTTATCGGCGCCAGCCTAGTTGCAGCGGGTGCTTTTTCGGCAAAGCCAGAAGTTGCCTCTCCAACAGTCACTATCCCAGCAGCCGTTGGCGCTTTTGACCCACGCACCGGCCAACCAATAGCTCCCACAGGCGGGACTCAGAGCAACTTGCCATTGATCGCCTTGATCCTCGCGTTCGTTGTGCCGCTGGGTGCCGTTATCGTTGGGCACATCTCATTGAGCCAGATGAAGCAGGGGCTCATTTCGTCGCAGAACATCGGAATGGCTAAGACCGGCCTAATCCTCGGTTACGTCTTTATCGGGCTTTTTTCGTTTTTGGAATCATTTTTGTCGTGCTTTACGCAGCATTAAGCCCCGGTTTCTAGAAGTTATTGACATTCATTATCAATAAGCCTTAGTCTGGACGGGTGTTCAGAAAACTAGGGCTACTCATTGGCGCGGCGCTGTTACTCAGCGGCTGCACGAGCGTTGAACCTAAGCCATGGAGCGCGGGCACCGGCCCGATCAAGATCGTGGCAAGCACCGACGTCTGGGGTTCGGTTGCCAATCTTGTGGTTGGCGATACCGCCACCGTCACGGCTCTGATCTACAACTCCAGCCAAGACCCGCACTCGTTTGAGCCATCGGTTCGCGACCAATTGGCGGTGAATAACGCCGACGTTGTGATCATGAATGGTGGTGGCTACGACGACTTCATGACCAAGCTCGTTGCCGCCGACCCAACGCCGGCGATCGTGGTCAATGCCTTCAACGTTTCGGGAACCGATAAGTCGCGAAACGAACACATTTGGTATGACGTCGACCAGGTTGGCGCAGTTGCCGACGCGATTTCAAGTGCGGTTCAAAACACTGGTTCTTCGCTGGCGAGCTTCAAGTCGTCTTTGGCCGGCCTCAAGGCAAAGCTCACTGCTCTAAAGACCGCGAATACCTGCGGTCGAGTTTTCGCGACCGAACCGGTCATCGATTACCTATTGGACGACGCCGGTTGCATCAACGTGACACCGCTTGCCTTCTCGAAGGCTATTGAAGAAGAGCGAGATGTTCCGCCAGCGGTAATGCAGCAGGCGAAGAAAGCGCTCGCCGTGCCAGGAACAGTTTTGGCCTCGAACATCTCGGTCACCTCGAGTCAGATCAGCCAATTGGAATCTGGTCACGTTGGCGAGTTCGGTTTCGGTGAGCTTTTGCCGCAGGACCCAGACACCGGAGCGTACGGCGGCAATTACCTCGATATGATCGACGGTTCAATCACGATGTTGGGTTGGAAGAAATGAGCAAGTCGGTTCTGAGCATCAAGAAAGCCTCGCTCTCGTTCGGCGAGAAGGCACTGTGGCAAAA
Organism: uncultured Micrococcales bacterium; assembly: GCA_903820955.1. Classification (GTDB taxonomy): domain Bacteria; phylum Actinomycetota; class Actinomycetes; order Actinomycetales; family Microbacteriaceae; genus Rhodoluna. The sequence goes on along the minus strand of CAIJJH010000115.1, from coordinate 4,287 downwards.
CCTCGACCTAGAGATCGCTCCGGGTGAATTCATCGCAGTGCTCGGCACCAACGGTTCGGGCAAGACGACTCTCCTGAAGGCGATTCTCGGGCAGCAGAAGCTTGATTCCGGCAAGATTTCGATTGCCGGCAAGCCGATCAAGCACGGCTCACGCAACATCGGTTACATCCCTCAGCACCGCTCGGTGGATTCGTCCACGCCTCTGCTCGCGCGCGACCTTCTTACCCTAGGACTCACTGGTCACCGATACGGCATCAGCTTTAGCGCTCGCAAAGATCGTGCTCGAGTCGAGCATATTCTCGGCTGCATCAACGGGTTCGATCTGGCGCGCAAGCCGATTGGCGAGCTCTCGGGCGGCGAACTACAAAGATTCCGAGTTGGCCAGGCCGTGATCGACGAGCCAGACCTGATTCTCGCCGACGAGCCGCTAAGCGCGCTCGACCCGGCACAGCAGAAGATCATTGCCGACCTGCTCGACCAGGAACGCAAGGAGCACAGCGCTGCGGTTTTGTTCGTGACTCACGACGTGAACCCGATTTTGTCGATGGTCGACCGCGTTCTCTACTTGGCGAACGGCCAGTACCGAATCGGCACGCCAGACGAGGTAATGCGCTCCGAGGTTTTGAGCGAGCTTTACGAAACCGAGATCGACGTGGTTCGAAATCAGGGACGCATCGTGGTCGTCGGTAGCCACAGCCACGAACACCACCCGGAGGAGGACTGGAAATGATTTTCGACTTCTCGAACTACGACCAGCTGATTCCCCTGGTCACCAACTCTCTCATCGCCGCGGGCCTGCTCGGCTTGGTCGGTGGCCTGATCGGCATCTTCGTGATGACTCGCGACATGTCTTTCGCGGTTCACGGTGTCAGCGAGCTTTCTTTCGCCGGGGCTTCGATCGCGTTGCTCCTAGGAGCCGACGTAGTCGCCGGTTCGATTGCGGGCTCGCTCGTGGCCGCCCTAATCATCGGGGTGCTCGGTTCGAGAGCCAAGGATCGCAACTCGATCATCGCTGTGTTGATGCCTTTCGGGCTAGGGCTCGGAATCCTCGCGCTCTCGCTCTACCCGGGTAGGGCTTCAAACAAGTTCGGCCTGCTCACCGGCCAGATCGTCTCGGTCAATGGCACCTCGCTCGAGTGGTTGGCGGGAATCGCGATTCTTGTAATTCTTACGCTCGTGATCATTTGGCGTCCGCTGTCTTTTGCTTCGCTCGACCCCGAGGTTGCCGCGGCTCGTGGTGTGAAGACCGGTGCACTCTCTGTAATCTTCTTGGTGTTATTGGGTCTCGCGGTCGCTGCCAGCGTCCAAGTGGTCGGTGCCCTGCTCGTGCTTTCGCTGCTGGTCACCCCAGCCGCCGCGGCTCTGCGCGTCACCTCTTCACCAAAGCTGGCTCCGGTGCTGAGCGTCGCCTTTGCCCTAACGGCTTCGGTTGGTGGAATCCTGCTCGCGCTCGGTGGCGGTCTGCCGATCAGCCCATACATCACGTCGATCTCGTTCGCGATTTACCTGGTTTGCCGACTCGTCGCCTACGTGAGGAAGGTGCGCAAGTGACCGTTAAGAGAAACACCTGGCAGAAGGATGCCGTGAAGCACGCGCTAGGCGAGGCCACCGGTTTCGTTTCGGCGCAGGAGCTACACCTGGTGCTGCGCAACCACGGTTCAACGATCGGTCTGGCAACGGTTTATCGAGCGCTCGCCGATCTGGCTGGCACAGGCGAGGCAGACTCGCTGCAGTCTCAAGAGGGTGAATTGCTCTATCGCGCCTGCACGACCGAGCATCACCATCACCTGATCTGCAAAAACTGCGGAAAGACGGTCGAAATCGAGGCGAACGAGGTCGAAAAGTGGGCCGAAAAGGTGGCAAAACACCACGGATTTCGCGAACCGAGCCACACCGTGGAGATTTTTGGCCTCTGCGGCGACTGCTAAAGAAAACTAGGACTTGCTTAAGGGTCGAATTTTCACCTAAACTTGAGCAGTTGCCTAGAGCAATCAATGATTTCATCCAAGCCAAAAGCGAAATCCTCATTCGAGGCGCTATGTGGCTTGCCTAAAGGAGAAAAAATGGCAGCCTACTGTCAGGTGACTCAGACTCGGCCAATGTTCGGCCACGCTGTTTCGCACGCTCAGAACAAGACGAAGCGTCGCTTTAACCCGAACATCCAGAAGAAGACCTACTTTGTTCCTTCACTGAAGCGCAACGTAACCCTGAGCCTCTCAGCTCGCGGCATCAAGGTCATCGACGTTCGCGGTATCGAGGCAGTAGTTGCCGAGATTCGCGCTCGCGGCGAGAAGATTTAAGGAGATCGGCTAAATGGCTAAGAAAGACAAGGACGTTCGTCCGATCATCAAGATGCGTTCAACCGCAATCAACGAGGAGACCGGTCGTCCGACTGGCTTCACCTACGTGACCAAGAAGAACCGTCGCAACGACCCGGACCGCATGGTTCTAAAGAAGTACGACCCAGTAGTGCGCAAGCACGTCGAATTCCGCGAGGAGCGTTAATCCATGGCTAAGAAAAGCAAGATCGCTAAAAACGAGCAGCGCAAGGTTATCGTCGAGCGCTACGCAGAGAAGCGCCTCGCACTGAAGAAGGCTCTCGTTGACCCAAACAGCACCGACGAGCAGCGCGAAGCAGCACGCCTAGGCCTACAGAAGCTTCCACGTGACGCATCGCCAGTTCGCGTTCGCGGACGTGACGCAATCGATGGTCGCCCTCGCGGTTACCTCGCCAAGTTCGGCGTATCGCGTGTTCGCTTCCGTGACATGGCTCACAAGGGTGAACTGCCTGGCATCACCAAGTCTTCTTGGTAAAAAGTTTTTGAGAGAAAGCCGTCACCTTCGGGTGGCGGCTTTCTTCTTAACCGATGTCGGCGGCTGAACGTATTGTTTAGCAATGGCATTTCTGCGCTGGTTCGGCTTTGAGAACGTAAATTTCAAGATAACTACCGAGCGTCTCGGTGTCGCACTCTTATCCGCGATTCTCACGATCGGTTCAACCTTCACGCCAGTGATCAGCACCCCGCACTTCTGGCTCGAGGACTACCCGTCGGACCTCTCACACAGTCGTAGCTTTTTGTTGGTGGTCGAGGTGGTGAGCATCGGGTTGAATCTGATCAACCTGCGTCGCTGGGCAGGCGCCTTGTTAGGAATAACGCTCATCATGCTACTTAGTGACTTGTATGCAGCATTCGAGGTAACCGATGCAATCAATGCACACATGGCTAAAGACCCGACACTTCACTACACCCAGCATGCCGGCTTGGGCTGGGGCTGGTGGTTCATTATTTTGGGCCCTTGCATCATGGCTGTGGTGCTAATTCGCGATTCTCATCACGATTGACGCCAGAAACGCCTATAAATAAAGGGCGCAACACGCCGAAACAAATAAACCCCTTATAAACACTGGGGTTTATCGTTAGAGCGACACACCGTCAATACATTTACAAGTCCAGGAGGACAAAAAATGGCTAACACTCTAAACAAGGGCGAGCTAGTTGCCGCTATTGCTGCACACACCGGCGAGTCACAGGCAGCCGTCAACCGCGTAGTTGACGCACTGTTCGAGACCGTCGCAAAGACCGTCGCCAAGGGCGACAAAGTAACCATCCCAGGCTGGATCACCGTAACCAAGGGCCACCGTAAGGCTCGTGCGGGTCGCAACCCACAGACTGGTGCAACCATCCAGATCGCTGCTACCAACACCGTAAAGGTCTCGGCTGGCGCAAAGCTAAAGGCAGCCGTCAAGTAGTCTTTGACCAAAGCCGGAAAGGCGTCGACTTCGGTCGGCGCCTTTCTTTTTTGTGCCTAGGCTTAAGGCGTGAATAAAACTCAATCAGGCTTAGCATTGGGCGCTGCCCTCGGTGGAATCCTGCTTGCGATCTGGTTGGGAATGACAATCTCGGGGGCGGCTTCGCCGCTTCAACTGGCCGACCCAGGAACCTTTATTCGCTGGGCGGCTCCGCTCGCGAAGGGCGCGACAAACCTGTTCACAGCCATCACCATCGGTACCCTCGTGCTGGCCGCTTGGGGGCTGCCTGAGGGCTCTAAGAGGCTTCGTAAGGCACTGAACCTGGCTGGCGTTTCTGGCCTCGCCTGGGTCGTCTTCGGTCTCGCGGATGTTGTGCTTCGATTCGCCTCAATCACTGATTCAAAGATCGACTCCTCGGCAACCTTTTCGGCCGGTCTCTGGCAGTTTCTCTTCGAGGTCCCGCTTGGCCAAGCTCTGGGTCTCTCACTCTGCATTGGTGCTGTCGCGGCATTCGGTGCGCTCGTGTTGTCATCGCT
>CAIJJH010000114.1 GCA_903820955.1 uncultured Micrococcales bacterium | reverse complement strand
TTCTAAAAGCCAACATCGATGTCGAAATGGCCAACCGAGACTTGATCATCCCGATGATCACCTTCGCCGACACCCCCGACCGCATCGACGACCTAATCGACAGGATTATCGAAAGCGTCAACAACCACAGAGGCGAACCAAGACCCATCGAAATCGCCGCCAGCTTCAAGATCGAACCAGAGGTCGTCGTCTCACCTAGAGACGCCTTCTTCGCCGGCTACGAAGTAGTCGAAGCAGAAGAGGCCATAGGCCGAGTTTCAGCCGAAATGATTTGCCCCTACCCACCGGGCGTACCCGTGCTGAGCCCAGGCGAACGAATCACCAAACAAGCCCTCGACGCCCTTTTTCAGGCAAGAGACTCGGGAGTCCGAATCGCATTCGTAGCTGACCCAACTCTGAAAACCCTGAAAGTGCTACCCGCCTAGTCGTAGACCTTACCTCGGCGGCCAATCTTCACAACGTCGATAATTAGCTCATCTTGAAATACCGTGAAGAGCACTCTAAGGGCCCCAACCCGCCAGCGCCAACGGTCCTCGCGATCTCCCACGAGTTTCGTAGCAAAAGCGAGAGGGTTATCTGTAGCGGCCATCTTCGAGATATAGCTCTTGACCCGCACTCGATCGGGCTTGTCAAGCTTATTTAGTTGACGCTGGGCCTTCATCGTAAGGTAAATCGTCCACTTCTGCTGATTTGAGATACTCGCTCCACTCGATCATGGGTTGGTTGCGACCGCCTGCAGCGTGGTATTCAGCGAATGCCTTTTCAGCCATAATCTGATCTTCTAGATCTGCTAACCCCTCACGAATGAGCTTCTTTACAAACCAGGTCTTGGTGCGGCCAGTCTTCTCGGCCATCATCGTTAGTCGATCGTTCAGATCGTCTGAAATGCGCAAAGTCAACATAGCCATAAGTCTCTCCTGTATTACATGTAATACAGCAAGAGTAAATCCAACCAGTGGATAAGTAAAGACCTACAGGTACAAAGCCGCCAAAGCCGCAGCCTCAACCGCAAAACCCCCGGCCAAATAGGCCTTGATAGCCTCGCGCCCAAAGCGTCGAGCACGAACCGAATCGCCCGCTGCCGACGCAACGGCAGCGCGAACAGCCAAAGCACCCCCGAGGTTCAAAGACGGGTCAACCGCAAGCCCGGTCTTGATCACCGTAACCGCAGCCGCCTCAGCATCTGCCAGACGTCCCAACTTCAAATAGGCCGTAGCCAAAGACTGCAAAACCGCAGGAAACCAAACCGAGTAACGATTCGTCGGGTCAGAATCCAAAGGCTCATAAACCGAAACCACACGCTCCCACTGCTCACGAGACTCATAGATTCCCCCGAGCAAAACCGAAGCCGAACGACTCAAAACCGAAGACTCCTCAGAGCTCAAACGCTCGATCAGTGAACCCAAAACCAGCTCGGCATCTAGATCATTGCCCATCGCCATGTAGTTCATCGCCTGGGCAAACATCGCCTCAGCAGCGGTTCCCCGAACGTTGAATGAGTCGAACAAAGGGATAACCTTCTTGAACATTTCGACAGCAACCTCACGATCGCCCTTACCGGCCTTGGCCTTCGCAATCTCAAAGTCAACGCGCAAGCGGTGCTTATTGCGACTCTTGTAACGCTTACGAAGCTGAATCTCGGTCAGTTCCGAAAGCGCCTCCTCGAAGCGCCCCAGCAAGTTCAAAGCCTTCGCCTTGTTGAACTGCGCTCGCTCAGCCTCTCGCCCCTGATCGACAAACATGGCGATGTTGAAAGCCTCGGTTGCCGCCTCTAGCGCCCCCAAGTAATCACCCTGCTCCATGAGAATCGCAGCGAGCTCCTGATCACCCATGACGATCGGGAAGTCTTCTTCAGATTCGCGACCCTCCTGAATGCCGGCACGAGCCAACTCAGCAGCCAACGAGTAGTTCGAGATCTTGCGCAACGAACGAATGTAGAGGTTTCGAATCCAAGGCAGCGAATTCGAGTTGCTAGCCTTAGCCAACTCATAGGCCAACCCAAAGTACTGAGCCGTCTTGTCGCGGTCCTTCTTGCGCTTATAGATCGAAGCAATCGAGTGCAGGTTGTTCAATTCGTTCTCGTCGTCCATCACCTGGCGCGAATACTGCGCCCCCTTGTGGTGAACCTCCAGAGCACGGTCGAAGTGCTTGCCGTGGCCCAAAACCCAACCAAACCAGTACGCAGTAGCACCTAGCTCACCAGCGGCGTCCTGAGCCTCAAGCAGGTTGAACGACTCCTCAAGGTAGATCGGTGCCACGTTGTCGTTGTGGTTGCGGTGCAGCAACTCAATAGCCTTATCACGCAAAGCCTTAGCCCGAACCAAAGGAACCTTCGACGAAAGATTCGCCTCCAGTTCTGCTTCCTCAGGGTCGAATTCGAAATCGTCAGAGTCTGACATAAAGGCCTCCTGGGGAATAAATGAAATGGGTGGAAGGTAATGATGAACCCGACCACCGACATTAATAGTCCAAGACACGCCAACAATTTTTGAGCTTGAGGCGAAATTGTGGTGACAGACCAATAAGTGAACAACCGCAGCACTATATATGGGGGCATCTTTTCCCTCCAAAAATCCAAAAACCCCGTATTTTCAAGGGACGCCGACAGAAAGGATCGTGATCACCGGCAACTAATCGCCAGAAAAAGGCTCACTTACTTTACATAATAAAAATCATTTAGAAGAAAAGAGCATATGAACAAATTCACAATGGAACAAACCATGACAGTTCTAATGACCATGGACCTTCACCCAGACAAGAAACTAGTCCTCCACCTAGCCCAGCACTTCGACTCACCCCGCCAGGGCCTGTTCAGATCATGCAAGCAGGCAATCATGCTTGACACCCTCGGCTTCGACTGGGACACCACCGAAGTCAAACTCCCCGATTACATCTCGTTCATGGGTCAAACCACGGCAACCATGCGAAAGCTGATCGAGCTCAACCACCTGCAGTGGTTCCTGAAAGACACCGAAGACAACGGACGCATAATGTCGGACCCGTCGTTTACTATCGACCTCGATTCACAAAGCAAAGATGTGATCGAAGAAATACAAGAAAAAGAAGAAAATTTGGGGGATTGGGAATAAAAATGACCATATTAGGGTTCCCTATTACCGCAACACCAAATCACACCCCCAGGCAACCCCTGCTAACCCAGGACTTGTTGCTCGGCAGGTGCATAACTAAATAACAGGTATCAAGAGGTAGATCCCGGGTTCGTTCCCGCTACCGCTGCGAAAGCAGAGCAACCGGCCATTCCATCGGCAACGGTGCACAAAACGAAAAGCAACAAGATACGGCCGCAAGGCAAAACATAGATGGGGCATAGCCCCAAGAAAGGGGCATTTTTTATGTCCATTCACGACGAAATCGGCGAAGTCGCCGGCGGGCAAATCCACCTCTGGGATTCTGAGCGCCGAGACGCAATCATCGATAACTTCAAGTTCGACCCAGCCCGGTCGAAGCTCACCCTCGACCGCGACCTCGAGGACCTTCCTCAAGAGACCATCGCAGCCGAGATCGCCCGCAACATCTACAAGGGCAAGGCGCTGGAGTTTGGCACCAGCACCTTTCACATCACCAAAACCCTCTCGAGAATCATTGTCGAGAAGGCCTTCGAAAAGAGCGACACAAAGAAGCTCATCGATTACGTGATAACCGGCTTAGACACCATTCCTGACATCGTGCCTCTGGCCTGGTTGTCGAGAGCCTTCGATGCCGGCGCCACGCAAGCCGACCTTCTCGAATGGGGTGTTGAACCATTCGTGGTGATTCAGCTGATCTGGTGGCAATCAAAGCCCGAAGAAACCCGCCTCGAGCAGCAGGTTAGAGCAGTCAGAAACGGCTGGGGTCTCCCGTTACTGGCTACCGCTACCCGCGCCAACTACGGCAACCTTTCACGCATGATCAACAAGGGTGACGCCCCTCAGGAGTTCCTCGACGAACATGCCAAAGATCTAAAGGAGGTTGACGAAGTGCTCGACTTCTTCAGAGACGAAACCAGAGACCTCAACAAAGACGAACCTCCCGTCGAAGAACTAACCGAAGAACTCAAGCTCGCTTGGGCCAAAGCCTTCGAAGAAGCCGGCATAAGAACAATCTCGCCCGACTCGAAGGGCCGATGGGTCATGTATGCAGCCCAAGGGCTAAAGAACGGCCAACTGCGCGAACCACTCAACACAGTTGCCCGCTACTTCGACCTCAAAGGCTTCAAACCCGAAGACTGGACAACCAAGATCACCGAAGACTGGTTCGTTCGAGTTCAAGACAAATAAAGCCAAAACATATCAAAAAGCTCTGGGCGGCAGCAATGTCGCCCAGAGCAACCCCCAAATAATGTCCCACCCACCCATCACAATTAACCCCCACTCAC
>CAIJJH010000113.1 GCA_903820955.1 uncultured Micrococcales bacterium | reverse complement strand
GGGACGAGGACTTTGTGAGGGCCGTTCGATTCTTCCGACATATCAGAAATCTACAGACCATAGATGGCTATGACAAGGCAATTTTGCTTACTCTTGGGCTTACGTCTTTTTCCTTATTAGGACGCCCAACATCTTGCCTAGCTCTGTTCTCAGGAGGTCTTGGTCTAGACCAGGGGAATTGGAAATTACCTGGAGAAACTCTTTCTCGAGAAAGTTTCCAGCCGCTTCTGCTAGAGCGGCTCCATCCTTGGTGAGTGAGATCAAGACACGCTTAGCATCTCCTTCGAGCTGATGCGTTGCAACAAAGTTTCGATTCACGAACCAACCGAGACGCTTACTGACCGCGCCTTTAGTTACACCTAGCGCCAAAGCTAGTCGCGTAACGTCAACATCTTCGGTGTCGCCGATGCAAAGCAGGAAAACAAATTGACTGTATGTGATCCTGAAGTTCTTTCGGAGCAGTCCGTCGGCTTGGCTGTTCATTTCTCGAACCAAGTCATTGAGTAGAAAACTGATACGGATTTCGGCCATGAGAATAGTTTACTTGTATACAATATGGTTTACTTGTAAACAATCATTCAATTTATGTCGAGGAGCTCAAACCAATGGCAAAGATCATCCAAGGCCGCATGACCGCCCCAGCCGAAGGAGATTTTGTAGTTTTTCTCATCGGCATGCGCATCAACAACCCGCTGGCTTTCACAAAGTGGGTGCCGGTCTTTATGGCGATGGGGAAAATGCTTCCGGAGCTTTATAAGAACCCTCAGCTGGGATTCAAGTCTTACCAAATGTGGTTCAGTCGAACGCTGATTCTGGTTCAGTACTGGGAGAGTGCCGAGAAGCTCATGGAATACGCGAAGGCCAAGGACTCCGAACACCTCCCGGCTTGGAAGGCATTCAACAAAGCGGCCATGAAGTCCAACGCTGTGGGAATTTGGCATGAAACCTATGTTGTTCAAAAGGGGATGACCGAGAATGTTTATGTAAACATGCCGCCTTTCGGTTTTGGCAAAGTGGGAAACCTTGTTCCAGCGGTTGGCAAACGCAATTCGGCAACGGGCAGAATGGGAGAAAAATAACTGCAAACCATGATCCATATCTCGTTGGCGGCCAATTCGCTCCAATTAGCTAACGGTGTATTTGAAGTCCGCGAAACTGACTCTCGAGTTCTGCGTGCTGGTTCCAAATAGAGCGATCATCACACCGGTGTGAGAATCGGTCATGTCGCAAGAGATTTCGCGGCCATCGAACCTTTGGTTCAGGCCAAGAGCTGGGACGCTGATCTCGTAGTCCTGATCCCGTCCCGAAATATGGATTTCTAGTTCGCCGAGTTCGGTTGCTACGTCGCTAGAGGCCAAAACACCTCCGGGGGACGCGAACCTGACCGTAAGGCCTGCTTCGGAAAGTGAAATAGAGACCGAATGGCTGAACCCTTCTTTGATGTAGGCACCAAGCCCAACCGAGTCGCCAACTTTGAGGCTATCCAGGCTCACCGTCACCGATGCATCAAACTTCCAAGCCGTCTGACGCACTCCGATGAACGATTTTTCTAAGGCCTCGGCGAGTCTGATCTCTAGAGTTCGTAGAGATTCATCTAGGACGAAGCGATCGAGATCGGTGTCGCGGATCGTCACCCACTTGGTTCGCAGCGATTCGCGGGTGAACTCGTAAGGAACGTCGCTGCGGGGCGATTCGGCAAGCTTTGGCTTGGCGTATTCCGAGAGCACTCGGCCGCTCTCGGGGGTAAATAGGGGACTCAGGCCATCTGCCGGCCAGGTTATCGGGAACGCGAAGGTTTCGCGTCCGAGGTTTCGGTAATAGCCGCCAAACGAATACTTGACGTTGCCTCCGTCATAGAAACCGCCGGCTGGGCGAGAACCGAGGCAGACACCCCACCACGAGCCGTCTTTGAGTTCGACCATGTCGGCGTGGCCAACGTTCTGAATCGGGTATTCGCGAACAAGGTGGCGGTGGGTGAGCACCGGGTTTCGTGGCGATGACTCGTAAGGACCCCAGATGTTCTTGCTTCTGGCAAAAGTAGTTGCGTGATTATGGAGGGTGCCGCCCTCGGCAACGAGCAGATAGAACCAGCCGTCACGCTTGAAGAGCCTCGGGCCTTCGGGGTAGATGCCGCCGGTGCCTGCCCAAAGAGTTTGTTTCTCGCCGACGAGCGCATAAGTCTCCAAGTCGATTTCGCTCATCCAGATTTCGGCGTCGTTGCCATCCTTCGCGCCAGCTTGCTCGCGATTGGCCAGGAAATAAGCTTTGCCGTCGTCAAAGAACAGTGAGCTGTCGATTCCGGGAGCATTCTCGATGAAATGGCACTCGCTCCAAGGTCCGTTGATGTCTCGAGCCGAAACAATGAAGTGCTGATCTGTTTGAGGCCAAACCGGCCCAACCCTGGTCGAGGTTATATAGAAGGTGCCATTGTGGTGCCGAATCGTGGCGGCCTGGACGCCGCCGGACGGCTTGACCTGTGAAAGGTCTAGGCCCTGCTCAACCCTGTCAATCGCGTTACCAAGCTGACGCCAGTGAACGAGGTCTTTGGAATGCCAGATTGGGATAGCCGGAAAATACTCAAAGCTGGAATTCACAATGTAGAAATCGTCTTCCACACGAACAATCGAAGGGTCAGGGTAAAACCCCGCGATTATTGGATTTTTGAGCATATGGCGACAATAATCCCTTCACGCGGATAGACCAAAACCCCAACCGTCGAGGCTGGGGTTTCGCGGAGAATGGGGGATTCGAACCCCCGAGAGCTTTCACTCAACCAACTTTCCAAGCTGGCGCCATAGGCCACTAGGCGAATTCTCCTGGAGTTGCAGGCTTGCGCCGAACAACTCTCACAAGTGTAATCGGTTTAGTAACTGGGCCCTGAGAGAGTGTTTAGCAGGTCGGTCCAGTTCACCGATTTGGTAGGTATTACAACCTTGCTTGATTGGTCTCCGAGTGACCTGAAAGTCACCTTTTGAGTCTGGTTGGTGCCGGCGTTGTGCTGGATGAATTCGATCTTGTCTAGTTTGTGGCTGAATGCGTTGGCGTAGAGGGTGGTGGTCAGCGTATTCGTGCCGTCGTCAAACAGTCGGTCCACTTTGTCTTGGGTGATGGTTGCTATGTCCGAACTTGAAATAGTTGCTAGGCCAGGGGCACAGGTTTGAAGGTCGCGGTAGTAGTTGGTTGCCAAAGCTGCCGTTAGAAACTGCCTCAGCTGCTCGGCGTTGACACCGAGCTCGAACACTCGGTCGCCGTTGACCTGGGGGAGCTCCTTCTTAATGGCGATGAAGTTGTGGTTTCTAAGGGCTGAGCCAAGTTCGGATTGGGCGCCCTTTAGGTAGGCGGGGTTCTCGAGTTTGCTGCTCAAGCAGTCGTTGCTGTTGCTTCCGGTTGTCGTTGATGCGAAGTTGTTTAGGTCAGCGCTCGAAATCTTGACCCAGGTGTTTAGAAGTGCGGTTCTAGCGCTGTTGACCGTGTTCATCGGCAGGAGGCCAGATGTCACCAGGTAGCCTCCGAGGCTATCGAAGTCTGAAAGGTTGGCATAAACATCGCCGGCCTTTGAGCTGATTACATTGACGGTTGCGCCAAGCGGTTGGCCTCCCAGCT
>CAIJJH010000112.1 GCA_903820955.1 uncultured Micrococcales bacterium | reverse complement strand
TGCAGCTGCAGTGGTTTCGGTCGACTCAGTAGCCAACTCTGTCTCCTTGTTCTCGCTCACAGGACCAGACCGCCTTCGCGAGCGCCATCGGCGATCGCAGCAACGCGTCCTGCGTACTTGTTTCCACCGCGGTCAAAGACGACCTCGGTGATGCCGGCCTTCTTGGCGCGTTCTGCGACCAGGAGACCAACTTGCTTAGCCTTTTCGGACTTGTCGCCCGAAGACTTGCGCATGTCTGCTTCCATGGTCGATGCCGAAGCCAGGGTGAAACCCTTGCTGTCGTCGACAACCTGGACGAACATGTGACGAGCCGAACGAGTGACCACTAGACGTGGACGCTGTGCGTCTCCTGAAATGCGCTTGCGTAGACGAGCGTGACGGCGCGCACGCGCGTCCGCCTTGCTCTTTCCGCGGAGCTTTGGAATAAGCGCCATGATTACTTACCAGCCTTTCCGGCCTTGCGACGAACAACTTCGCCGGCGTAACGAATTCCCTTGCCCTTGTAAGGCTCAGGCTTGCGAAGCTTACGAATGTTTGCGGCAACTTCACCAACAGCCTGCTTGTCGATACCGACAACGGTGATCTTGGTGTTTCCTTCAACCACGAACGAGATACCGGCAGGTGGCTCGACGGTGATTGAGTGAGAGTAACCGAGAGCGAACTCGAGAGACGAGCCCTTCTGAGTAACGCGGTAACCGGTACCGACGATCTCGAGGCCCTTTGAGAAGCCAACGGTGACACCCTGGATGTTGTTTGCAATGAGGGTACGGGTCAGGCCGTGCAGCGAACGCGAGATGCGCTCGTCGTCAGGGCGGCTAACCACGATGGTGCCTTCTTCCAGGACAGCCTGGATTGGGGCTGGAACGGTGTGAGACAGGGTGCCCTTAGGGCCCTTGACCTCAACGACTGCTCCTTCGAGCTTTACATCGACTCCGGCTGGAACCGGAATCGGCAACTTACCAATACGCGACATCTGTGCTTACCAAACGTAGGCGAGGACTTCTCCGCCTACTCCCTTCTTGGCTGCCTGACGGTCTGTTAGTAGACCGGATGAAGTGGAAAGGATAGCGATACCAAGACCGCCGAGTACGCGAGGTAGCTCGGTCGACTTTGCGTAAACACGAAGACCAGGCTTCGAAACGCGCTTGATACCAGCGATTGAACGCTCGCGGTTTGGGCCGAACTTTAGGTCGACGATTAGGGTCTTACCCACCTCGGCGTCCTCAACCTTAACGCTGGCGACGTAACCCTCAGTCTTGAGGATCTCGGCGATGTTGGCCTTCAACTTGCTGTAAGGCAATTTGATGGTCTCGTGATACGCCGAGTTTGCGTTGCGCAGCCGGGTCAGAAAGTCTGCGACCGGATCTGTCATTGTCATTTGTTGCACCTTCCTCGGAGGTATCCGGAAGCTTTTCGGGCAACCGGACCTTGCCGATGATTAGTTGGTCTTGAAAGGGAAGCCGAGCGCGGTTAGGAGCGCACGACCCTGGTCGTCATTCTTTGCGGTGGTTACGACAGTGATGTCCATACCGCGCGAGTGATCGATCTTGTCCTGGTTGATCTCGTGGAACACGTTCTGCTCCGAGAGACCAAAGGTGTAGTTACCGTTTCCGTCGAACTGGCGGTCTGAAAGACCACGGAAGTCGCGGATACGAGGTAGCGCTAGCGAAAGCAGGCGGTCTAGGAACTCCCACATGCGGTCGCCACGAAGAGTTACGTGAGCACCGATGGCCTGGCCTTCGCGAAGCTTGAACTGAGCGATCGACTTGCGAGCAAGGTTGATCTGAGGCTTCTGGCCAGTGATCGAGGTGAGGTCGCGAACAGCGCCATCGATGAGCTTGCCATCTTTAGCGGCGTCTCCGACACCCATGTTTACAACGATCTTGGTTAGGTTCGGAACCTGGTGTGGGTTTTCGAAACCGAACTCTTCGGTCAGACGCGCGATGATTTCGGCACGGTACTGAGCCTTTAGGCGCGGTAGTGCTTTAGCGTCGGTCTTAGCGGCAGTCTTGGTGGCCATTAGATCTCCTTACCTGACTTGCGAGCGATTCGGGTGCGAACGGTCTTCTTGACGCCGTTCTTGGTTACGGTCTCGATCTTGGTGCCAACGCGGGTTGGCTTCTTGGTCGATGGGTCAATTAGCGCGACGTTTGAGATGTGAATCGAAGACTCAACGGTCTCGATACCACCGGTCGTGGTGCCACGTTCGGTCTGCTGAACCTTGGTGTGCTTCTTGACCAGGTTGATTCCCTGAACGATGACGCGGCCCTTTTCGCGGTCGACAACCAAAACGGTGCCGGTCTTACCGCGGTATTCGCGCTTGCCTGAGATCACAACTACGGTGTCTCCCTTTTTGATGCTTGCCATGTTTATAGCACCTCCGGAGCTAGCGAAATGATTTTCATAAACTTCTTGTCGCGAAGTTCGCGGCCGACTGGACCAAAGATGCGGGTACCCTGAGGCTCGCCGTCCTTCTTGATGATCACGGCTGCGTTCTCGTCGAACTTGATGTACGAACCGTCTGAACGACGGGTCTCCTTGGTGGTGCGCACGATGACAGCCTTGACGACTTCACCCTTCTTGACGCTGCCGCCTGGGATTGCGTCCTTGACGGTGGCAACGATGACGTCACCTAGTCCGGCATAACGACGGCCAGAGCCACCGAGTACACGGATCGTCAATAGCTCTTTGGCGCCGGTGTTATCGGCAACTCTGAGTCTCGACTCCTGTTGAAGCATTTGTTACTCCTTGTTTGATGGCATGCCCATTACCGACGGGCAAACCTAGGGGTTTTGTTACTTAGCCTTCTCGATGATCTCGACCAGGCGGAAGTTCTTGGTTGCCGATAGAGGACGAGTCTCGGCAATAAGCACGAGGTCGCCAATGCCGGCAGTGTTTAACTCGTCGTGAGCCTTAACCTTGGTGGTGCGGCGAATAACCTTGCCGTAAAGCGGGTGCTTTACGCGGTCTTCAACCTCAACCACGATGGTCTTGTCCATCTTGTCGCTAACAACGTAGCCACGACGGGTCTTGCGCATACCGCGGTCAAGAACAACGGTTCCCTCGGCCTTTGGAGCCTTTGGAGCCTTTGCCTTAGGGGCTGCAGCCTTCGCTGCTGCCTTCGGCGCTGCGGCCTTTGCTGCTGCTTTAGGAGCAGCGGCCTTCTTGGTCTCAGCCATGGTTATGCCTCCTCGGTGGCAACGGCCTCAGTGGCCTCTGCCTTCTTGGCTTTGGTTGCCGTCTTAGCAGCTGGCTTGGCAGCGGCAGCCTCAGGGACTGCACGAATACCGAGCTCGCGCTCACGGATGATTGTGTAAATGCGAGAGATGTCACGCTTTACGGCGCGTAGGCGCCCGTGGCTCTCTAGCTGGCCGGTGGCCGACTGGAAGCGTAGGTTGAAAAGTTCTTCCTTCGCCTTCTTAAGCTCTTCGACTAGTACTGCGTCCTCGATCTTGTCGAGATCCGCAGGAGTTAGGTTTGCTGAACCGATAGCCATTATGCGTCACCTTCTTCACGCTTGATGATGCGAGCCTTAAGCGGAAGCTTGTGGATCGCACGGGTCATTGCTTCGCGAGCAATTTCCTCTGAAACACCGCTGAGCTCGAAGAGCACGCGGCCAGGCTTTACGTTGGCAACCCACCACTCCGGTGAACCCTTACCCGAACCCATGCGGGTTTCGGCAGGCTTCTTGGTTAGCGGACGGTCTGGGTAGATGTTGATCCAGACCTTACCGCCACGCTTGATGTGACGGGTCATTGCGATACGAGCAGCCTCGATCTGACGGTTGGTAACGTACGCAGGGCTCATTGCCTGAATACCCCACTCACCGAAGTTGACCGTGGTGCCACCGCTGGCAGTACCCGAACGCTTCGGGTGGTGCTGCTTGCGGTGCTTTACGCGACGTGGAATCAACATGACTAGTTCTCGCTTCCTGCTGCCGGAGCTGCAACTACTACTACTGGAGCCTCGGTTGCCGCTGCTGGAGCTGCGCTTGGACCAGGCTTGCGAGGGCCACGGTCGCGGTCGCCACGAACTGGCTTAGCGTTGGCCTGCTCGCGAGCAAGTTCCTTGTTGGTGATGTCACCCTTGTAGATCCAAACCTTGACACCGATGCGACCGAAGACGGTCTTGGCCTCGTAGAAGCCGTAGTCGATGTTGGCACGGAGAGTGTGTAGTGGCACACGGCCTTCGCGGTAGAACTCGCGGCGAGACATTTCTGCGCCACCGAGACGACCGGAGGTCTGCACACGGATACCCTTTGCACCCTGGCGAATCGCACCCTGCATGCCCTTGCGCATTGCGCGGCGGAAAGCCACACGTGCGTTGAGCTGCTCGGCGATGCCCTGGGCAACGAGCTGAGCGTCCATCTCAGGGTTCTTAACCTCGAGGATGTTCAGCTGGATCTGCTTGCCGGTTAGCTTCTCGAGCTCGGCGCGGATGTTCTCGGCCTCGGCGCCACGACGTCCAATAACCAGACCCGGACGGGCGGTGTGGATGTCGACGCGGACGCGGTCACGAGTGCGCTCGATCTCGATGCGGCTTACGCCGGCACGGTCAAGTTTTGCGGTTAGCAGCGAGCGAAGCTTGATGTCTTCGGCTACGTAGTCTGCGTAACGCTGACCCTTCTTGGTGCTGTCGGCAAACCAACGCGACACGTGGTCGGTGGTGATGCCAAGACGGAAACCGTAAGGATTTACTTTCTGGCCCATTAGTTCTTGCCTCCAAGTTCGTCAGGGGTGGCAACCACAACGGTGATGTGGCTGGTGCGCTTCAGGATCTGGAACGCGCGTCCCTGAGCACGTGGCATGAAACGCTTGAGGGTTGCGCCTTCGTCGACGAATACTCGCGAGACGATTAGGTCCTCTTCGTCAAACGCTAGGTTCGCGGCCTCGGCCTTGACTCGAGCGTTTGCCATTGCAGCGTGAACCAACTTGTAGATTGGCTCGCTAGCTGCCTGAGGGGCAAACTTCAGGATCGCTAGGGCCTCGGTGGCCTGCTTTCCGCGGATTAGGTTGATGACACGGCGTGCCTTCATTGGGGTGACGCGAATGTGCTTGATTTTCGCTGAAGCTTCCATTACTTGCGCTTTCCCTTCTTGTCGTCCTTCACGTGACCACGGAAGGTGCGGGTGGGTGCGAATTCGCCTAGCTTGTGCCCAATCATGGACTCGCTTACGAAAACTGGGATGTGCTTGCGACCGTCGTGAACCGCGATGGTGTGGCCCAGCATGGCTGGAACAATCATCGAGCGGCGCGACCAGGTCTTGATCACGTTCTTGGTGTTGGCCTCGTTCTGCTTGACTACCTTCTGGAACAGGTGGTCATCGACGAACGGACCCTTCTTTAGACTGCGTGGCATTTTCTAACTCCTACTAACGCTGCGGGCCATTTGGACGACGGCGAACAATCATCTTGTCGCTTGGAAGGTTCTGCTTGCGGGTACGACCCTCAGCCTGACCCCATGGGGTTACTGGGTGACGTCCACCGGAAGTCTTACCTTCACCACCACCGTGCGGGTGATCAACAGGGTTCATGGCAACACCACGAACGGTCGGGCGAACGCCCTTCCAGCGCATGCGGCCAGCTTTACCCCAGTTGATGTTTGACTGCTCGGCGTTGCCAACTTCACCGATGGTTGCGCGGCAACGAGCGTCTACGTTACGGATTTCACCAGATGGCAGACGAAGCTGCGCAAAGGCGCCATCCTTGGCTACCAAACGAATCGAGGCACCAGCCGAACGACCGAGCTTTGCTCCACCGCCTGGCTTTAGTTCGATTGCGTGAATGACGGTACCCACTGGGATGTTCTTCAAAGGCAGGTTGTTACCTGGCTTGATGTCAGCCGATGGGCCCTGCTCAATCTTGTCGCCCTGCTTCAGCTTTGCCGGAGCGATGATGTAGCGCTTGGTTCCGTCAATGAAGTGAAGCAGTGCAATGTTTGCGGTACGGTTCGGGTCGTACTCGATGTGAGCAACGGTTGCCGGTACGCCGTCTTTATCGTTGCGACGGAAGTCGATGACGCGGTACTGACGCTTGTGTCCTCCACCGATGTGGCGGGTGGTCACGCGACCAGCACTGTTACGTCCACCGGTCTTGTGCAACGGGCGAAGCAACGACTTCTCTGGAGTCGAGCGGGTGATCTCAGCAAAGTCTGAGACCGAAGAACCGCGGCGACCAGGGGTCGTGGGCTTGTACTTACGAATAGCCATTTTCTAAGTTCCTCTTCTAACTAACCGACGTTGGTGAAGATGTCGATTGAGCCGGACTTTAGGGTGATGATGGCGCGCTTGGTGTCCTTGCGCTTGCCAATACCGAACTTGGTGCGGGTAGCTTTACCAACACGGTTCAGAGTGTTAACCGAGGCGACCTTCACGTCGAAGATGCGCTCGATGGCCTGCTTGATTTCGGTCTTGTTCGAACCAGGAGCAACCTCGAAGGTGTACTTTCCCATGTCGATGAGCGCGTAGCTCTTTTCCGAAACAATCGGCTTGATGATGACGTCGCGTGGGTCCTTGTTGATGTTCGTCACGATTACGCCTCCTTCTTGGTGTAAGAGTCGAACGCTGCCTTGGTGAACACCAAGTCATCGCTCAGAAGCACTTCGTACGAGTTCAACTGGTCAACCCAGATGTAGTGCACGCCTGGCAGGTTGCGAAGGCTCATTGCCGACACTGAGTCGCTGCGGTCTAGTACCACTAGAACGTTGCGACGCGAAGTGATCTGAGCAAGAATCGCTGCAGCTGCCTTGGTCGATGGGGTGTCGCCAATCGCAAAAGCGTTGATGACATGAAGACGGCTGTTGCGTGCGCGGTCCGAAACGGCTCCGAGCAGTGCAGCAGCGATCATCTTCTTTGGGGTGCGCTGTTCGTAGCCACGAGGCTTAACAGCGTGAACCATGCCACCGCCGCGCATCTGAGGAGCACGGATCGAACCCTGACGAGCACGACCGGTTCCCTTCTGCTTGAAAGGCTTGCGGCCAGCACCAGAAACCTCGCCGCGAGTCTTCGCCGACTGGGTTCCCTGGCGAGCTGCTGCAAGCTGTGCAACAACTACCTGGTGGATTAGTGGAATGTTGGTCTGCACATCGAACATGTCAGCCGGAAGCTCAACCGAGCCGGCCTTCTTGCCCTGTACGTCTAGAACGTCTACCGATGCCATGGTGTTTACGCTCCCTTCACTGCGTTGCGAACGAATACGAGCTGACCCTTAGGGCCAGGAATAGCACCCTTGATTAGCAACAAACCCTTTTCGGCGTCTACGCCGTGCAGCATTAGGTTCATAGCGGTAACGCGGTCTCCACCCATGCGTCCAGCCATCTTCTTACCCTTGAAAACGCGTCCAGGGGTCGATGACATACCGATCGAACCAGGCTTGCGGTGGTTGCGGTGTGCACCGTGAGATGCACCAACACCGTGGAAGCCGTGGCGCTTCATGTGACCTGCGAAGCCCTTACCCTTTGAGGTACCAACGACGTCGACGAGAGTTCCGACCTCGAAAACCTCAACACCGAGCTCCTGGCCAACTGTGTAAGTTGCGGCATCTGCGGTGCGGATTTCGGCAATGTAGCGACGAGGGGTTACTTCTGCAGCAGCAAAGTGACCGGTCGCAGGCTTGTTAACCTTGCGTGGGTCGATTGCGCCGTAGGCAACCTGAATGGCTTCGTAGCCATCGCGGTCCATGTTCTTGATTTGGGTGATGACATTTGAGCCAGCCTCAACCACAGTGATTGGAACGAGCTTGTTGTTCGCGTCCCAAACCTGGGTCATGCCGAGCTTCTTGCCCAGTAATCCCTTAACGGTCTTAGTCATTTGAGTTCGTTCCTTACAGCTTGATCTCGATATTGACGTCGGCCGGGAGGTCGAGACGCATCAACGAGTCAACAGCCTTAGGCGTTGGGTCGATGATGTCGATAACACGCTTGTGGGTGCGCATCTCGAAGTGCTCGCGGCTGTCTTTGTATTTGTGAGGTGAACGGATTACTGCAATCACGTTCTTCTCTGTTGGTAGCGGCACTGGGCCGACTACGGTTGCACCAGCGCGGGTGACCGTTTCAACGATCTTGCGCGCCGAAGAATCGATGACCTCATGGTCATACGACTTAAGTCGAATGCGGATCTTTTGTCCGGCCATCTTGACTCACTCTCGTTCACTACCACACCGAAGCATGGGTCGTTTAGTAGCACTACTTCTGTCGCACCACTGTTTATCTGTCAATTACCGGTTTCCCGGGTCTTACCATCCGACCCACGCTGTCGGGTGTGTCGCGCGGTTTCACGCGCAAAAACACCAAAAAGCTTGTGTCGGTACATTTTTGCTCTTGCTCAGACCGGACCAGTAAAACTGTTCACTATGTCATGAGTGCCTCGCACAAGACAGCGCGAGTTCTTACGAACTTGTCTAGTCTGCCATACCCCAGCGGGTCAAAGCAAATTAAGTTTGAAGCAATATTTGGCTAAACGCGAGTCTTCCAGCCCGCTCGAGCAGCAGGTTTCAAGATAAACATCACAACTATAAAAACCTCGGCACCGGTGACGATTACGGCCGCAACCTTTGAGTCGGCCAAGCTGACACCCCAGAGAGCAACAGCCATGTTGATGAAGGTTATTAGGTAGAGGGTTGGGCGGTAGTGCTCTTCGCGAGGTTTACGCCAGTCAAGAATCAGGACATCGGCAGCGAACGACAGCAGGACCGCCGCGATAAGTGCCCAAACTAGGTCGATCTCAACCTGGGGG
>CAIJJH010000111.1 GCA_903820955.1 uncultured Micrococcales bacterium | reverse complement strand
CTCGAGGAATAACCGGCCGCCCGGCCACCTGGAGCGTCCTCATAGTCAACGGCTACCTGATCGCCGAAGGAGTCAATCTAAGCGGTGTGAACCTGAGTCGGGCTAACCTGCGCGGCAAAACAATTAAAGGTGTAAATCTGACCGGAGCCGACCTCAGCTATGCCGACTTATCTTCAACCAAGTTCATTTCGGTTGGACTCAAGGGCACAAACTTTGATGGCGCGAAGCTGGACGGCGCTAACTTCGACAAGGCCGACCTCACCGGAGCAAGCATTCAGCGCGCCAGTGCCGTTTCGACTTCGTTTGCCTATGCCAAACTCGGCAGAGTCGACTTCAGTAACTCAAACATCACCGGGGCAAACCTGTCTTATGCCGACATCTACGGAGTACGGATCGAAAAGACCGACCTATCGAAGGTTCGCATGGACGGTGCTCGCTCAAGCGTCTACGTATCGGGTAATCCAAAGGCCTTACCAGCCGGTTGGATCGTCTTAAACGGGTATCTCAAGAAACCCTAAGCGCGCACCTGATACTTTGCTGGGTCGTCGAATAATCCTTGGAATTTTAGTTAGTCTAAAAACAGGCACCGAGGCCATACAACGTTGTAAGGAGAACCATGAGCAAGTACGTCGTCACCAACCCAGCCACCGGCGAAACCGGCCAGAGCTACCCGCAGATTTCCGACGCAGGCATGCTTGAGGCACTCGCCTCGGCTCACGACACCTACAAGACCTGGACCAAGACCACGACGGTTGCCCAGCGCGCCGCTCTAATCGAAAAGGTGGCCGGCCTTCACCGCACCAAGCGCCAAGAGCTTGCCGAAATCATCGTGCGTGAAATGGGTAAGCCAATCGCTCAGGCGCTCGGTGAAGTGGACTTCACGGCCGACATCTACTCCTTCTATGCAACCAACGCCGAGAGATTCCTTGCCGACGAGCAGATCGTTGAGTTTGCGGGCGAGGGTGAAGCGTTCATTCGCCGCTCTGCGCTCGGTGTCCTGATCGGCATCATGCCCTGGAACTTCCCTTACTACCAGGTCGCCCGTTTCGCCGGACCAAACCTGATTCTCGGCAACACGATTCTGCTCAAGCACGCCGCTCAGTGCCCGGAGTCTGCCGAGGCAATGCACAACATCTTCAGCGAGGCTGGCTTCCCGGTCGGCGCATACGTCAATGTCTATGCCGACTCTGCCCAGATTGCCACCGCAATCGCCGACCCGCGCGTCCAAGGTGTTTCGCTAACCGGCTCAGAGCGAGCAGGTGCTGCGGTTGCCGAGGTCGCCGGTCGCAACCTTAAGAAAGTAGTTCTCGAGTTGGGCGGTAACGACCCGTTCATCCTGCTCAGCACCAACAACATGGACGAAGCTGTCGACGCCGCAATCGCAGCGAGAAACGACAACAACGGCCAGGCTTGCAACGCTGGCAAGCGCATGATCGTGATCGAAGCCCTCTATGAGGAGTTCCTCGAAAAGTTCACCGCCAAGATGGTGGGTCTCAAGGTCGAAGACCCGATGAACGAGGACACCTACCTGAGCCCGCTTTCATCGGCGAGCGCAGCCGACGGCCTAGCAGATCAGCTCGCTAAAGCGGTTGCCCACGGCGCTAAGGTTCACGGCAGCTCCGAGAGAAACGGCACTCACTTCGGTGGGGTTGTTCTAACCGGTGTCACCGCAGAGAACCCTGCTCACTACGAGGAGTTCTTTGGGCCAGTCGCCATGGTCTACTCCGCCAAGGACG
>CAIJJH010000110.1 GCA_903820955.1 uncultured Micrococcales bacterium | reverse complement strand
GGTAATAGTCACGGTGGCTGCAGTGTAAGTCTTCGCCGTGGCTCGGTTATTTAGCGAACTTACGCTCGCGTTAGGGATGCTGAACGCGATTGAGCTGATCTTGGTGGAGTCGTAGAGGTCGGCTTGAGTGAAAGCTGCGGCCTGGGCGCTGGTACCAGCTAGTAACCCGGAGGTAACCAAAAGTACAACTGCTATAAATCGGGAGGCAACCCGAAGACTTTTTGTATTCATTAAGGACTAGTCTAGGTCTCATGATTAGTGAAGACCTTGCGAGTTTCCTGGTTTCTTTTGCCCTCGACCTTGGGTCGGTCGCCATCCTTTCTTACTTGCTTTACTACCGCCGCCACCGTGACCGCGACATGGCAATGGCAATTTCAGCCATCAACATCACTCTTTTCGCATTGACCGGCGCACTCGGCGCTGTGACCCTGCCACTGGGTGTGGGCTTCGCGCTCTTCGCCGTGATTAGCATCATTCGCCTTCGCTCAGACACAGCCGGCTGGATCGAGATGGCGTATCTTCTCGCCGGCCTAGGAGTCGGTCTAATTGTCGGCCTTCTAGGTGTCGATCTTGTGATGAAGAGTTCTTACACGGTCTTCTTGGTAGGCATGATCGCGCTTATCGATAACAGCAGGTTTCTTTCTCGCCAAGTGGTCAGGACAATTGCGGTAACACTAGAAGGCACCAAGATAGAGGACGGCACCTTGAAGCCACGCGTTGAAGAACTGCTCGGACGCGAGATCGACGCTGTAGTTGTGAAGAGCATTCAAGCATTGCCACCAGCGACCAAGGTTCAGGTTTCATATCGCGAAAAGAATCGTTAATGGCAAAGCCAAGCTACAAATACAGCCAGCACCCGCACGCCGAAAAGCGTAAGAAGACCGGGCCGGTAACTACCCACGCCAAGAGTTCAACTCCAATCGAAGCGCCCTCAAGTGCCGAGGCGCCGGTTGCCTCACTCAACCAACGAATCGGTCTCGGCATCACCACTCGAGTCGGCACAATGTGGGCCGCCTACGCATTCTTTGCGCTCACCTTGGTGAGCTTGCCGGCCGCGATTGGTTCAGGCAGCGTCATCATCATCGTGTCTTGGGTCGCACAAACCTTCTTGCAGCTCGTCCTGCTCCCGATCATCATCGTTGGCCAGAACATCCAGGCGGCAGCATCCGACCGCCGCGCAATTGCTACCTACGAAGACGCGGGTGCGATTCTCGAAGAAGCCAAAGAGATTCAAGTACACCTCGGCGACCAGGACCAGGCTCTGAGTAACCTGATCGATCGCCTCGAAGCGCTCGAAAAACAGGTCAAAACCCAGCTCAAAAAGTAATGCGTTTAGTAATCGCCCGCTGCACTGTTGACTACGCTGGCCGCCTGAGCGCCCACCTTCCACTGGCCACCCGCTTGCTGATGCTGAAAGACGATGGCAGCATCCTGGTTCACAGCGATAGCGGTTCATACAAGCCACTCAACTGGATGAACCCGCCCTGCACAATCACGATTGGCGAGCCCGAAGCCGCAGCGCTCGAGGCCGGGGTTACCGAGGTTTGGCGGGTTTCGCAAACCAAGACGGCCGACATCCTCTTTGTTTCGATCTACGAAATCTTCAGTGACGTTGCTCATGAACTCGGCGAAGACCCCGGATTGCAAAAAGACGGCGTTGAGTCTCACCTGCAAGAGATGCTCGCCGAACAGCTGCATCATGCCGGGGTTGGCATGACCCTGATTCGTCGCGAGTATTTCACGGCGATAGGCCCGGTAGACATCTTGGCCAAGGACGTCGATGGCAACACCGTGGCGATCGAACTCAAGAGGCGCGGCGACATCGACGGCGTCGAGCAGCTGACTCGCTACCTAGAACTGTTGAATCGCGACCCGCAGCTCCGGCCAGTTCGCGGAATCTTCGCGGCTCAGGAAATCAAACCGCAGGCGAGGACCCTGGCTGAAGACCGCGGAATCGAGTGCCTGGTTCTCGACTACGAGGCGATGCGCGGAATCGACAATGGCGAGAACCGACTCTTTTAGTTAGGGTTTTCTAATGGCCCGAATTCTTGTGATCCAACACAACCTAGATGATCACCTCAACGAGCTAGCTGCACCGCTGATCGAAGCCGGCTTGCAGATCGACACCTGGGACGTCGAAAACGCGGACGCACCCACAACCCCCCTCAGCGAATACGACGGCCTGATCTCGCTCGGTGCGATTGCCGGGGTCCTCGAAGAGAGCGAACACGCGTGGATGCCGATTGAGCGCAAGCTGTTTAACCAAGCTCTCGATCTAGAAATGCCTCTGCTCGGTATTTGTTTCGGCTCGCAGCTGCTTGCCTCTGCCGCCGGTGCCGAGGTTTATAAGACGCCAACCCCGGAGGTTGGCTGGACTCGCGTGCACATGGTGCCGGAGGCTGCGGGTGACCCGGTGATGGGCGCTCTTGGCAAAAATCTGGACGTGTTCCACTTTCACTACGACACCTTCACCATGCCAGCGGGTGCGAGATTGTTGGGCACAACCGGCGAAATCAATCAGGCCTTCAAGGTCGGGCCGAAGGCTTGGGGAGTGCAGTTTCACATCGAAGTCGGCCTAGCAGCGATGCACTCATGGTTTGCGACCTACCCGAAAGCCTTCGAAAAGCTAGGGCTTTCGGTCGAGGATCAAAAGGCGATGACCCAGAAGAACTGGAAGGCGTACCGCGATCGTTCGTGGGCCGTGGGCAAGGCTTTCGCCAAAGAGGTCCAGAAGTACCACAAAGTAACCAAGTGAACAATACGGAAACAGATTGCCTTTTGCGGGCAGTGTTTGCCAGACTCTAGACATGGCTACTACAAGAACCCCAGCGGCAAAGACCGCCTCAAAAACGACCACCACTCGCACCGCTGCAAAGCCGGCTGCACGATCGGCTGCCAAGCCAGCTGCTAGAACCGCAGCCCGCCCGGCAGCTCGACCGGCAGCACGTGCCGCCGCTCGCCCAGCCGCAACCCGCGTTGCAGCCAAGGCTCCGGTTGCCGCAAAGGCGAAGAAAGTCAAGCCGGCACCGAAGAAGGCTTACCGCCTACTCACCGGTATCGACGACTCTGCTTTTTGCCAGAAGGTCTCAGATGCTCTGAAGGACGGTTACGAGCTTTACGGTTCGCCATCGGTAACCTTCAACGGCAAGAACGTGATCGCCGCTCAGGCAATCGTTCTAAAGAAAAAGGCTTCTAAGAAGAAGAAGTAGTTTTGGCTATTTGCCGTGAGGCAAACCGGCTACTTTGATGTACTCACGCGCTGCAACCACTCTTAGGTTGCCACCAGCGTCTAAGTCGATTCCAGCCGCGATAAACGCGCGCTTGACGAGGTTTTCTACCGCTCGAATCGAAGTTGAACGCTCGTTTGCAATCTCGGTGTTGGACATACCGAGTGCAACCATTTGAAGCACAGCAAGTTGCGACCTAGAAACATCGACCAGCGCGTGATCCTTTTTGTCGTCTCTGAATTCTGAACGAACCTTGTTGCGCAGGGCCGCTTCGATTGCGTTGCGAACAACTCCGGAGTCGGCGATTCTTTCCTTGTTTAGGTAAGCGGCATTTTTAGGAATCTTCTTGTTGTCGATGCCAACCACACGAGGCTCGGGTATGTGGGTTAGAAAAACCAGGCCGATCTCTGGGAGCTGGTGGCGAAGGATCAGGGCGAGGTCGACACCCGTTGGCCCATCACCGAGTTCAATGTCTAAGAGAGCGACGTCTGGGTCAAAGTCATTTACGATTTTTCGAGCGGCAGCTGCAGACCCTACGGCTTCAACGACAAACCCGTCCCGTTCAAGGTTGTCTGAAATGAGTGAGCGCAACAGGGGCTCGTCTTCGACGATAAGGACTTTTCGCGCAAATGTGTTCATGAGTCAATATTCCCAGAGTCCGACCCTAAAGCCTAAGCAATGTGCGTTGCAACGAACTATTGAAACCTAGGCTGTTTCTCCGAGCCCTCAAAAATGCTCGTTTCGGCTAGAATTGGCTGTTATGAAGGTCTTTCTTACTGGCGCTGACGGTTTTATCGGTTCTCACCTTGCAGAAGAGCTGGTTCGTGCCGGCCACGAGGTCAAAGCGCTAGCAATTTACAACTCAATCGGCTCGTGGGGTTGGCTTGACACCCTGTCGCCAGAGGT
>CAIJJH010000109.1 GCA_903820955.1 uncultured Micrococcales bacterium | reverse complement strand
GGAGGTGCGCGCGCGGTTGAGGAGCTCACTACGAGTTGCACCGGCCACTCGGTGACCTCTTCGATATTGACTTCACCGGTCGTCCCCGCCTCGATCAGCCCAAGCAGAAGCTCTGCGGCACGCTTGCCCTGCAGGCGCGGTGATTGCGAGATGGTGGAGAGCCCAAAGAACTCCGACATATCGTGGTCGTCCAAACCAATCACTGAAATGTCTTGCGGAACCCGAAGACCGAGGTCTTTGGCAGCCATGATGGTGCCGAAACCCATTTCGTCTGAGGAGCAGAAAATTGCGGTTGGGGCGTGACGCGGGTTTCCGAGCATCTGCTTCGCCGCCCTGTATGCACCCTCGATCGTGTAGTTGGCCTGAGCGATCCAGTTGTCTCGCAGTTGGAGCCCGGCTGCCTCGAGCGCGGCCACGTAACCGAGCTCGCGCAGGTCTGGTTGGTTGAACTCGGTGTCATTGCCGGGGATCCCGCCGATGAAGCCAACTTTTTTGTGACCTAGAGAAAGAAGGTGCTCGGTCGCGAGCCGTCCGGCGGCCACGTCGTCGATGGTTAGGGCTCTCGCTCCAGAGATCGCCCCGCCGATACCAATGATCGGCTTGCCAGTTCGGTTCAGGCTTTCGAGTTCGCGATCTGACGGGTTCACCGCAATGGTCAATACGCCGTCCACGCGTTTGCGCATTAGGAACTCGCTGAAAACCTTTTTGCGTTGCTCCGGACCACCCGAAAGGTTATAGAGAGTGAGGTCGTAGCCGTGCTCGATAAGAGTTGTTTCGATTCCTTCGAGGACCACCGAGAAAAACCAGCGATCGATGAACGGTAAAACGACGCCAATGTTTAGAGTTTTACCCGATGCCAATTGAGAGGCGCTGGCCGAAGCAACATAGCCAAGCTCCTTCGCAGCGGCCTTGACCGCCTCTTCGGCTTTCTTGCTTACATGCTCCTTGCCGCGCAGTGCGCGAGAGACCGTTGCAGTAGAAACCCCTGCAAGCGCTGCAACTTGTTCAATGCCAACCATGTAAACCTCGAGTTTTTGCAGAAATATTTGTAAGCGTCTTACAAATCTAGTCCGATTGTCATCTTCACCAAAACTTCGGGTATTCTTGACCAAGCGCGTTGGCTCAGCTGATTACAGGTGAGCCAAGGCGTACTGGCTAGTTACCCTAGCGGCCAAAGGGATCTGACTGTAAATCAGACGGCTCAGCCTTCGGGGGTTCGAATCCCTCACTAGCCACGAAAACCCCAGCCCTCCACGGCTGGGGTTTTCTTTTTGTGGCTGTGACTGCTGCTAGTTGGTGCCGGTGAGCACAGGAACGATTGCTCCCGAGAACACCTGCCAAGCAAGAATCGACTTGGCTACCAAGCTGAGCGTGATGTATGCGCGCTCGCCGCGAAGGTAGTTAGCCCACTTGCCAACCTGGCGGTACTGAAGAGCTTGGTTGATGGCGAAGGTGTTGAAGAAGATGAACAGCGAAACGATGATGCCGATAACGAAACCTGGCACCTTCTGAGCGCTCGTGCTTCCTGGCTGCAGGGTGTAGATGAAGATGATGACCCAAGGAACGATTCCGGTCATGCAACCAAAGATGAACGGCAGAGCCTTCTTGTTTCCAGGCTTTTCGTATTTCTCCTGCAGGGCGCCGAACATAATCATCGACGCGTTGACCGCGAAGATTGAGAACAGGGCAGCCATGTCGTTTACGCCACAGAGCTGTGCGATCAGCCAGATCATCACAGAAGAGCTGAGTGAGTACTCGACCCATCTGAAGTAGTTGTGGTTTGCCTTGAGTCCGGCAGAGTAGCGCTTGAAGAACCATGGCGACGAAATCAAGAAGTGGAAGAATGCCGACAGCGCGAGGAACGCGACAACTCCGACTCCAAGGTTGATGTTGAACAGGGTCACTGTCTCTGGAGGTCGCAGTGAACCCGGAGGGCCGGTCATGTATTGAATCTTGACAGGAAAGTCGACTTGGTTCTTGAGTGATGCCAAGAACGAACCAAAGGCGATTGCCTGAAATAGGTGAAGGGCACCGGCAACTACGTTGTAGCGGCGCAGGCGGGTGATTTGCTGATCGGTGTCATAGGTCTTGCGAGCCATGGTTTACCTCTCTACTTGGTTTTCAACCAAACCGTCTGGTCTGGCTCAATGCCAACGCTAGCGGCATTTGCGCTAGAAGCAATGACTTCGCCTTGTGGCAATTCAATGGCTTCTTGGCCAAAGTTGTGAATCACGAGGACGCCGCCGTTGCGGTAGCCGAGTGTCGTAGCGTTCGTGTATTCGAGCTCCCAGTCGAACGAACCGTTGCCGAGGCCCAGCTCTTTGCGGAGCCTGAGTGCGTGCTTATACATTTCGAGCGTCGAACCTTCGATGCCCTCTTGCTGGTCTCGCGAGTATTCGGCGTAGAGCTCAGGTTGCGGAATCCACGCCTTGCCTGTTTGGTTGAACCCGTTCGCGGCACCCACGCCAGACTCCCAAGGCAATGGCACACGGCAACCGTCTCGGCCGACTCGCTCGCCTCCGGTTCTAAAGAAGGTCGGGTCTTGGCGAAACTCCGGGGCGATTGTGGTGTGCTCAGGCAGGCCGAGTTCTTCGCCTTGGTATAGATAGGTGGAGCCGGGGAGCGCGAGGGTGAACAGGGTCGCACCACGCGCTCGCCGAAGACCGAGCTCGCGGTCGGGCTGTGGGTCGTTCGGGCCAATGCCGTCTGACGCGGTTGGTCTGCCGACTACTCCACCCATTCGAGACGCGTGACGAATGATGTCGTGGTTCGAAAGCACCCAGGTGCTTGGGGCGCCAACTGAATCGAACGCCTTAAACGATTCGTTGATTGTGGCAAAGAGAATCTCAGGCTTCCACTCGCTGTCGAGGTAGCGAAAGTTGAAGGTTTGATGAAACTCGTCGTTGCGAACCCAGAGGGCCATGAAGCTAAGCGGCAGCACGTAAGCCTCGCCGCACATTGCGCGCTCGCCGGGGTAGGAGTCCAAGATTTGACGCCAGCGCCTGAAGATCGGGTGAACCGATTCTTGAAACCACATCGGCGGGCTCGGCTCGCCCTCAATAAAGCCGGCACCCGCACGGTCGACGTCGGGGTGGTCTGGCAAGCCATCGGCCTTGCCCATCGCATGCGGTTGGTCAACCCTGAAACCGTCGACTCCGCGATCGAG
>CAIJJH010000108.1 GCA_903820955.1 uncultured Micrococcales bacterium | reverse complement strand
TCCTCCAAGACCGCAATGCCGTTGCGGTTGGTGGCGTAACTGGCACGGATTATTTCGGCAAACGCCCCACGGACGAAATCTCCGCTGAGTCGCGGCTTGATTATTTCACTGGTTCTAAGAAGCAGGGCCGGGTTAATTCGCTCAATCAACTCGAGGTCCTCCGGTTTGGTTGCTTCCGAAGCGATCCCGCGCTCCAGCAAGGCCAAGAGTCGCTCTTGCTCGGGTGTCACCCCCTCCAAAATCACGGCCGCTTCGACCCCGATTTGCAGATCGGTCGGGTTGCGCCAAAGCACAGGTTTTGCGGGGTTTATTCGAACTGCCATCGCAGTAGTGTGCCAATTATTTCGAGCTCGTGAAGCGGCTTTCCACAGGCTAGTCGAGGAGCTTGCGCAACTCGGCGTCCATCGCGTCGTCGTGGGTGTCGCGAAGTTTCGCGATCAAAGCGCTCGGGTTGTCGATGTCTTCGCTGGTTGGCAGCAGGTCTGGGTGATCCCAGATCGCATCGCGCTTTTCGGCACCAACCGCAGCGGTCACGGCCACCCACATCGCAGCCGCTTCGCGAATCCGCTTTGGTCGCAGTTCGAGGCCGAGCAGGGTCGAAAATGTTGCTTGAGCTGGGCTCGCGCTTGCTCGGCGCCGGCGTTGAATCTCGCCGAGGGCGCCGGCTTGAGGCAACCTTCGAGCTGCGCCGTCGGTCACAGCCTCGACCCAACCCTCGATTAGAGCGAGCGTGGTTTCGATGTTGGCCAGGGCACGCTCCTGCTCGGGCGTGCGCTCCGAAAGCAACTCGCCGTTACCGAGAGCCTCGCGCAGTTTCTCTTGATCGTTGAAGTCAAAACCTTCGGCCAGGTCACTCATTCGGTCGCTGTCGATGCTGATGCCGGCCGCGTAGTTCGTGATTTGACCAACGACGCTGTCGCGGAGCCACTTGCTCTGCTTGAAGAGGCGCGCGTGCGCAAGTTCGCGAAGCGCTAGAAAGATCAGAAGTTGGTCTTTAGGAACCTCAAGTCCCTTGGCAAATTCAGAAATATTTTGTGGGACGAATACCGCTCGCTGTTCGGTGAAAAATGGCAGACCCAGATCGCCACCGGTGAGCACTTCGCGCGCCAGTTTGCCAAGGGTTTGACCGAGTTGCATTGCGAAGATCGTTCCGCCTGCCGAGCGGAGCATGCCGCCGGCTCCCGCGAGCATTCCGGAAAGCTCCTCTGGCATGTTCTGCTCCAGGTTTTCGGTTAGCGCGTCTGCCATCCGTGAGGCAACCGGCTGGCTAAGTTCTTGAAACAGCGGCAGGGCATCGGCCACCCAGAGTTCGCGGGTGATGAGTTTCGGGGTAGAGGTCAGCTGGGGTAGCGTGGTCTCTTCGTCGAGCCAGAGCTCGGCTATTGAGGCGGCATTGGCCAACTCCGCGCGCTCGGCATCGCTAACCGCAAAGGCCCCTTCGGCAGCGAACTTTCGTGACTGCTCTGTGGCTAGCTTCCAATTCACTCCGCCGGTGACGTCCTCGGAGGATTGCGAGAGTGACTGCTGCAGTTGACTCATCAACTCGGCTAGAGCCTTCGGGTCGTTTGCTAGCCCGGCGATGCCTGCCAACTGCTCGGGGTCTAGGCCGTTTTGCTGCGAAAGCAGTTCGCGCAGGAACGCCGCCAAGGCTTCTGGATCAAAGTTTTCTTCGCTCACCTGTTCAGGTTAACCCCATCCTCCGACTACCGAAGCGTTGTTCGCCGATAGCGTGGCATAGGCTTTGACTACGAAAAGGTTAGGGTGATTTTTTGCGTCGAATCATAGGCTTTACCAGCCTGTCTCTGCTCGTTCTGGCCGCTGTCTTGGCGTTCACAGTCAAGGCGCCTTTCGTGATTGATCAGCCCGGACCGGTCTTCAACGTCCTAGATAAAACCGCCGGACAACAGATCATCAAGATTCAAGGACACGAAACCTACCCGGTCACCGGTCAACTCGATGCCCTAACCGTAGAGCAAGTGGGGGATCCGAGCGATGAGCCAAGTTGGGCGCAGGTTTTGCTTGCCTACCTGGACCCATCGAAAGACGTGATCCCGATGGACATCGCGTATCCGCCCGGTGTTTCGACCACGCAGGTTTATGCCGAGGACGCACAGATGATGCAAGCGTCGCAGCAAGACGCGCAGGCTGCGGCTCTCAAGTATTTGGGTATCGCTTACCAATCTCGGGTCTATGTCGACTCGATGATGACCGACAGTGCCGCCACTGGCCTAATTGCCCCTGGGGACTTCATCAATTCGCTTGACGGTGTGCCGATGGATAACACCGACACTCTTCGAGCTCAAATTCAAACCTGGGATGGCGCTACTCCATTCAAGATTGGGATCGAGCACAAGGGCGTCTCAAAGGTTGTCGAGGTTTCGCCAAAGAAACTCCAGGGCAGGTTTTATGTCGGTGTCTACGTTGGCTACAAATACGTGTTTCCGTTCAAGATTGACGTGAGCCTGGGCGACGTGGGTGGCCCGAGCGCCGGAACAATGTTCGCTCTCGGAATCATCGACAAGTTGACCCCCGGTGCGCTCCTCGCCAAAAATCATGTCGCCGGCACCGGAACCATCGACCCGAGCGGTGCCGTTGGCAAGATCGGTGGCATAGTGCAAAAAATGTACGCGGCCAAAGCTGCGGGAGCCACGGTCTTTTTGGCGCCGAGTGACAACTGTTCCGAAACCGTCGGGAAGACGCCGAGCGGTTTGAAGGTTTTCAGAATCAAGCAACTCAAGCAGGCGGTCGATATCCTGACAGCCATGCAATCCGGTTCAAGTCTCAGTGGCTTTGCCACCTGTTCAAAGTAGAGGAACAAAATGCCTAACGAAAAATCAAAGAAGAGAAGTCGCCCCGCGAGAACCGCGGTCCTGATTCTGCTAGCCATCGGAGTCCTGTTCGTTTCTTCGACCGGTTTCTACACAGACACCCTCTGGTACAAGCAGCTCGGTTTCTCGCAGGTGTTTTTTACCGAGATAGGAACTCAGGCAGCGCTCTTCGGAATTGGTTTCGCCGTTATGGCGCTGGTGATCGGAGCCAACCTTTACATCACCAATCGGCTCCGGCCGATTTATTCGCGCGCGCCTGGCCGTGACCCGTTCGCTGCATATCGACCGGCCCTCGAAAAGGGTCGCAAAGCATTCCTGATCCTGATTCCAGTCGTGATTGGTCTCTTTGCCGGCGTCGCCTCTAGCCCGAATTGGCAGGACGCCCTGCTATTCCTGAACGCGACCCCTACCGGTCAAATAGATCCCCAGTTTCAGCTCGATGCAGGTTTTTATCTATTCACCCTTCCGTTCCTTTCGGCTTCGCTCGGGTACGCGACCGCGATGTTTGGCATCAGCAGCTTCCTGGTTTTAGTCACTCACCTCTACAACGGCGCAATCTCGTTCAACGGCCGCAAGGCGACAATCGCTAAGGGCGCCCAAATTCAGATTGGCGTCAACATTGCCCTGTTCTTCTTGGCGCTGGGCGGCGACCTCTGGCTCGACCAGTACCACAGCATGACCAGCCCCTCCGGGCTCTACACAGGAGCAACCTACAGCGACGTAAACGCTGCGATTCCCGGTTTGCAGATCATGGCCATGATCGCTGGTGTCGTGGCTCTGCTCTTCGTCCTCACCGCGTTTATGGGCCGATGGCGCCTGCCGATCATTGG
>CAIJJH010000107.1 GCA_903820955.1 uncultured Micrococcales bacterium | reverse complement strand
GTGCAGGAGTTTGTGGAAGGTCTGGGCCTGACTAACTCGCGCGCCTTCGAGCAGGTCGAAGAGGTTTTCGAAGCGCTCGAGCGGGTAGCCAATCTTTTTGAGGTCGAGGACGTCGGGCAGATAGAACAGTCGATAGAACGGCACGTAGCCCTCGGGGCTAGCCTTCGCCCACTGCACAAGAACCTCGTGCAACTCCTCGTAATGTTCGCTCACTAAATAATTGTCTCGTGTCGGTGCGATAATGAGAAAACGTTATCCACTCTTCGTTGGGGGTTGTTGTGCCGAAGCTCGGTTGCTCAGGTTGGTTTATTCTTTTGATCATTCTTGCGGGTGTAGTCAGCCTGTTTCGGAGTCAGCCCTGGACAATCTTTGTCGCTATTGGGCTTGTGATTTGGGGCATTTACGCAATCTTTAGAATGCGTGATCGCAATCAAAAGGGCTTTACAAACGGGTTACTGGATCAGGCTAAGTTGTTGGAAGCCTGGGCGGCGAACGGTTCTTCTAATCAATCAACCTTCGATCTAGCAGATGGTGAGAAGTTCATCTTTCAACTCAGTGGCATCCAGCTCGCCGAATACACCAGCTCAGGTTCAACCTATTCGGGTAGCAACCTCGGGGTCAGCGTGCCGGTGTTCGGTCGAGTCCGTGCGAATGTTGGTGGTTCAAGGGGGAGCCTGACCAGAAACCCGGCCGCTCTTCAGGTAATCGACACGGGCACGGTCGCTTTCACAAGCGAGCGAGTGATCTTCACCGGCAGCCAGCAGACTCGGGTCTGGACTTTCTCTAAGATTCTCAGCCAAACCCTCGGGCCAAACGGAATCTCGATCGCGATCTCGGTAGCGAACAAATCGACAACATCCACGCTTATTCAGCCGAACGCCGCTTTGCTTGGGCCGGGGCTGGTCTATGGCATTGCCTACGACGCGCATAAAGAAGGATTCGCCGAGGCTAAGAAGACCGCGATTCTCTATGCCAAGCAGCTGCGCGACGGGGTTGCCAACAAAGTGAACTAGTAACCTAGTAGGGCTACCGAAAGGCGTTCATGTTTAAGAAGACTTGGTTTTTGGCTACCCTTGCAATCTCGTTTATTGCAGTCGCAATTGGGGCAGTGGTCTTCATCGGAGTGGTCTTGCAGCCCCAGTGGGAGGCCAAGAAGCTTGCCGACAACAACCAGCAAGCCTGCGATGTCTTCATTGCTGCCGTGCACGAAGCCGATCAGCAGACAACGCTCAATCTGGCCTTTAACAAGATTTTTCGCGGCGCTAACGCGGCGCTTGCGATTTACGACCCAGCCGGAACCTCAAAGAAGGACACCTGGGGCCCAGAATATGACGAATTTTTGAAACTGGCACAAATTGAATACTCGATCGATGCCTTGGGTGATCAAGCCTTCTCGACCGTTGGTACAGAAATCTCGGTTATCTCGGCAGGTTGCAACGCTCTTAAGTTGCCAAGCCCAACGCCTACCCCTACAAAGTAGGTTCAGCCAGCGAGCATGTCGTGACGCACGATAATCGCGTCGCGGGCCGGGCCAACGCCAATCGCACTGATTCGGCAGCCACTCAACTCTTCAAGCTTCAAAATGTAGCTCTGGGCTGTTGCCGGTAGCTCTTCGAAGGTGCGGCAAGAGCTGATGTCCTCGCTCCAGCCAGGGAAGTTTTCGTAGATCGGCTTGGCGTGGTGAAAATCGCTCTGGCTGACGGGCACTTCTTCGACCCGCTTGCCCTCGACCTCGTAGGCAACGCAAACCGGAATCTCTTTGAGTCCGGTCAAAACGTCTAGCTTGGTCAGCACAAAGTCGGTGAGGCCGTTGATGCGGGCCGAGTAGCGGGCGATCGGGGCGTCATACCAACCGCAACGACGCGGACGCCCGGTTGTGGTGCCGTATTCGTGACCGGTGGCGCGAAGGAACTCGCCGTTGTCGTCGAACAGTTCGGTCGGGAATGGGCCCGAGCCAACGCGGGTGGTGTAAGCCTTGACGATTCCGATCACGGTCTTGAACTCGCCTGGGCCAACGCCAGAACCGGTCGAGGCTCCGCCGGCAGTTGCATTAGAAGATGTAACGAACGGGTAGGTGCCGTGGTCGACGTCCAGCATCGTGGCCTGGCCGCCCTCGAACAAAACGTTCTTTCCCGCGGTTAGTGCCTGGTGCAGTTCGAGTGCGGTGTCGGCAACCATCGGGCGCAGGCGGTCGGCGAAGCTGAGCAGCTCGGCAACCACGGCGTCGGTCTTGATCGCGGCACGGTTATAAACCTTGGTCAGCAGGTTGTTCTTGTTGACCAGCGCGGCCTCAACCTTTTGGCGCAGGATGCTTTCGTCGAAAATGTCTTGGATTCGAATACCCACGCGGTTGATCTTGTCGGCGTAGGTAGGTCCGATGCCGCGCCCGGTGGTGCCAATCGCGCGGCTGCCCAAGAAGCGCTCGGCGGTTTTGTCGATCGTGACGTTATAAGAGGTAATGACGTGCGCGTTTGCCGAGACGCGAAGCTTTGAGGTGTCGATGCCTCGCGCGTTCAGTGCGTCGATTTCGTGAAACAGAACCTCTAGGTCGATGACCACGCCGTTAGCAATAACTGGGACGACGCCAGGGGTGAGAATGCCAGAAGGAAGAAGGTGGAGTGCGTACTTCTCGGTGCCGATGACGACCGTGTGACCCGCGTTGTTGCCGCCGTTGAACTTGACCACGTAGTCGATGTGCTCGGCGAGTAGGTCGGTGGCCTTACCCTTGCCTTCATCGCCCCACTGAGCGCCGACAATCACTACTGCAGGCATGGCTAACTCGTTTCTAAAGTTCGCTTGTTTCGTGCCGACGGGCACTTATACAAGTTTAGTCGGCGGTGGGCTCTAGGCTGAAGGTAATTCTTCGATGGGGGTATTTGTGCGTAAAGGCGTGGTCATCGGTTTGGGCGTCCTGGTTGTTTTCTACGCAATCGGTTCGCTGGTGCCGCAGCCGCACAGCAACCGCCCGACTACCTCGGCGAGCGCCTCGGCGACACCCACCCAAACTCCTTTTCAAAGCCCGAAGCCCACACCAAAGCCGACAAAGACTAAGTCGACTCCGGTCTATGTGCCCGAACTGATTGTCGACGACCTCGGTGAAGACAACTGCACGAAGTTCGACACCTGCACCTTCGTAGACATCGTCGCGGTAAAGACCTGCAAAAACGCCCAGATCGATATCGACCTATTCGACGACAACGACGAGGACTACGACAGCGAATCGGTTTCGATTGGAACCGTCTATAAGGGTGCCCACTTGCACAACATCGAGGTTGGAACCGATGACCCAGATGCCGAATACGTTGAGCAGAGCGACTTTAGCTGCGGCTAAAGAGGTGCTGTTGCACCCAGGCGTGCATGGTGATCGCCGCTGCTGCGCTGGCGTTGATCGAACGGGTGGAGCCAAACTGAGTGATCTCGAGCACGACCTCGGCGGCCTCGATGGCCGGCTCGCTAAGTCCTGGCCCCTCTTGACCGAATAAGAAGACGCAAGATTCCGGCAGCTCATAGGTTTCGATCTGCTTGCAACCCGGCACGTTGTCGATTGCGATAATCGGCAGGTTGGCGCCTTTCGCCCAGGCCACGAAATCCTCGACGGTTGGGTGATGCGTAACGTGCTGGTAGCGGTCGGTGACCATCGCTCCCCTGCGGTTCCAGCGACGGTTGCCGATGATGTGAACCTCGGCGGCTAAAAACGCGTTGGCCGTGCGAACAATCGAACCGATGTTTAGGTCGTGCTGCCAGTTTTCGATGGCAACGTGAAACTTGTGGCGGCGTGAGTCGAGCTCGGCGATGATCGACTCCATCTTCCAGTAGCGAAAGTGGTCGAGGACGTTGCGGGTGTCACCGTTTTCGAGCAGCTCCGGGTCGTAGAAATCATCGGTTGGCCAAGGGCCTTGCCAAGGGCCAACGCCCCAGGTTGTTTGCTCATGGCTTTCAGTCATTCATCTAGAGTAAACCTCGGTTTGGTATCCTTGAATCATGACAGATCGAAGCGCAATCACTTCTTGGCTAACCGACATGGATGGCGTGCTCGTGCACGAGGGCAAGGCCCTCCCAGGAGCTGCCGAAGTTATCGCCAAGTGGCAAGCCGACGGCACACCCTTCTTGGTGCTGACCAACAACTCGATCTACACCCCTCGCGACCTTTCGGCTCGACTTCGCCTCGGTGGCCTTGATGTTCCCGAAGAGCGCATTTGGACGTCCGCGTTGGCGACGGCCTCGTTTTTGAACAAGCAGAAGCCTCACGGAACCGCATTCGTCATCGGCGAGAGCGGAATGACCCATGCCCTTCACGAGGTTGGTTACACCCAAACCGAGGTCAACCCCGACTACGTGGTGCTCGGCGAGACACGCAACTTCAACTTCGAGGTGCTAACCAAGGCGATTCGACTCATTAATGGTGGAGCTCGGTTCATCGCCACCAACCCCGACGCTACCGGCCCATCGGCCGAGGGCGTTATGCCAGCCACCGGCTCGGTTGCCGCGCTGATTACCAAGGCCACAGGCAAGGAGCCCTACATCGTAGGCAAGCCGAACCCGATGATGTTTAGAAGTGCGATGCGCAAGATTGGCGCCCACTCGGAGTCGACCGGCATGATCGGTGACCGCATGGACACCGACGTGGTGGCCGGAATCGAAGCTGGTTTGCACACCGTCCTAGTGCTCACCGGCATCGCAGATGACGCCGAAATCGCTAAATACCCGTTCAGACCAACCGAGATCTTGCCTTCAATCGCAAACCTCCTCGACTAGAAGCATTTCGGGCTAAATAAAGATTCGGTAACGCTTACAGTTTTTCTGTGAAATCGCTTTCACGCTCCTAAATATTTACCTAGTATTCAAGTTAGACGTGTGTGCGCGCGTTTTGAGTGACTTCGTTGGTCGGTCGTGCACACGAGAGCGTCCAGCCTTCGAGCCACTTTTCATAACCATCGATGAAAGGCTCAAAATGAAAACCAACTTCAGCCGAAAGGCGCTTGCAGGCACAACTGCTCTGCTAGCGGCATTCGCTTTACTTGGTAGCGTCGCAGCTCCAGCGCAGGCCGCTACCGCAAACCCGAAGGTTCTCACCTTCGAAACTGCCGACACCTACAGCCTCAACTCTGTAAACCCATGTGGTGGCGCAACTTGGGAGTGCGCTTTTGAAGGTGCAGTCACCGCTCAGGTAGACGCACCAGCAGGTAACAACGGTGGCAAGGTTCTTCAGATCACGAAGTCCGGACAGCCCTGGGCTGGCGTAAACCTTTACGACGGAACCTTGGATGGCAACACCAGCATTGCAGGCTTAGTCACGATGAATGTTTACTCGCCAGAGACCGTTCACACCCCAGTGCAAATCCAGCTCGTTGCAAACGAAGGCGGCGCCGCTAACGCAGCCGTTGAAGTTTCACCAGGTTGGAACCACGTCAGCGTAGACATGTCTGCTGCTCAGGGTTACGACGCAGGAAAGACCTACCAGAAGCTCGTTTTCTTCCCAGACTTTGTCAACGGTGGAGACGTCCCTAGCTATGCTGGCGCCGCTGCTGCAGCCGTGAACAACCAGAACTACGCTATCGACGACGTTGCATTCAACGGTGGAGTCACTCCAGCGATTGGTGCAGCCGCTCCGGTAAACGCAACCGCGAAGGTGCTTTCGTTCGAGAACGCTGACACCGATGGCCTACTAGCCGTTGGCGGATGCCCTGCGGGCGATGGCCACTGGGCCTGTGCATTCGAAGGTGCTATCACCACTCAGGCTGACGCACCTGCCGGAGGTAACGGCGGCAAGGTTCTTCAGATCTCGAAGGCCGGACAGCCATGGGCTGGCGTAAACCTTTACGACGGAAGCCCTTCTCACATCAAGGTTGCTGGAACAGTAACCATGAACTTCTTCTCACCAGACACCGTGAAGACGCCCGTTCAGGTTCAGCTAGTTGGAACCGACAACTCGACCGCCAACGCAGCTGTTGAGGTCTCGCCAGGTTGGAACCACCTAAGCGTCGACATGTCGATGGCTCGTGGCTACGACGCAGCGAAGACCTACCAGAAGGTAGTAATCTTCCCTGACTTCGTAAACAGTGGAGATGTTCCGAGCTACACCGGTGCGGCAGCAATTGCAGTCGGTGGCCAGAACTACGCAATCGATGACGTAGCCTTCAACGGCGGAGTAACCCCAGCCCTCCCGGCTGCAGTTACCAAGCCGTCGGTTCGCGTAGCAGCAACCGTTGCAGGTACCGCCAAGGTTGGTAAGAGTCTTACCGCTGGCAAGGGTAGCTACACCGGAAGCACCGCAACCTACAGCTACAAGTGGTACCGCTGCACCGTAAAGGCAACCGTAGCAACCAAGGCAGCTCCGGCTTCCTCGGCAAAGTGCTCGGTAATTGCTGGTGCAACCACCGCAAGCCACAAGGTTGTAACTGCTGACGTCGGCAAGTACCTACGTGTACTAGTCACCGCTCACAACAGTGCAGGTTCTGCTCTGTCGCTAAGCAAGACGACTGCTGCTAAGGCAACCAAGTAACCTAAGCAACAAGAATCGGCCCCCGGCTTTTGCTGGGGGCCGATTTCTTTAACTCAAAATTTTTTAGGCCGACTCGCGAATCACAAGTTGCGTTGGCAAGATCCGTGGTTCGACCGGCTCATTGCGAAGCTGGGCGATCATAAGCTCTGCTGCTGCCTCGCCCAGGGCGACGATGTCTTGGCGAACCGAAGTCAGGCCAGGTCTTGAGGTTTGGGCAACTACGCTATCGTCAAAGCCGATTACCGCAACGTCGTTTGGCACGGTTAGCCCGCGCTCTTCGATCGCCGCTATTGCACCGAGGGCCATGAGGTCGTTGCAAGCGAATACGCCATCGATGTCTGACTGATCTGCGAGCAGGCGAGCCATTTCGCGCTTTCCGCTCTCGTAGGAGTAGTCACCGTAAGCGGTTAGTGCTTTGGCTGGAACGCGTCCGAGCTCTCTGTAGGCCTGGTGGTAACCGTCTAGGCGCTGGTGGCCGGCAACGGTCTCGATGTCTCCGGTGATGATTGCCACCTTCTTGCAGCCGCGGTTGACCAGGTGCTTGGTTGCTGCGTGGCCGCCGCCGAAGTTGTCGGTGTCGACGAAGACGAAGTCGGTGGTTGCGTGCGGGCTGCCGGCGATGACGATTGGTAGGCCGGTCTTGGCGAGCTTGCGCACCAAGGCGTCTTTGTGAAGCTGGAAGAAAATTGCGCCGTCGACCTCACCGGCTTGCAGGTAGTGAGCGACTGGGCCGTCGACCGAAGAGACCGAGGTGACCAGCAGGAGGGTTTGTAGTTCGTTCTCCATCAGCACGCGGCTAATGCCCGAGGTGACCGTGCCCCAGAAAGGGTCGGAGAAGATCGAAAGGTCGTTGTCGATTACCACTGCGATTAGGTTCGTTCTGCCAGAGGCGAGGGCGGTGGCTGCGCGGTTTTTTCGGTAGCCGAGGCGCTCGACGACATCTAGTACGCTCTTTGCGCGGTCTCCGTCGACTCTTGCGTCGCCGTTGAGAACTCGTGAAACGGTTGCTTCTGAAACGCCTGCTTCTTTCGCAATCATCGAGTACGTTGCGCGTGGCTTTGGTGTCAATTTAAGCCTCCCGTGCGTTATGACTTGATGAGTGAAGAGAAATCCCCCCGCGTAGCGATTATAGACGCATAAGCCTTGGCGGAATCCTTTGGTGTTCGCACCTGGGTATCAAAGTCGACGTGGACGATTCCGAATCGCTTGGCATAGCCTTCAGCCCACTCGTAATTGTCCATGAAAGACCACGCGAAATATCCTTTCACGGGTGCCCCCTCGGCGATAGCTCGACCGAGCGCCTCGATGTGGTTGGTCAGGTATTCGACTCGGCGGTTGTCAATTACTTCGCCATTTTCGTCTGGCCCCTCAGGGTAGGCGGCGCCGTTTTCGGTGACGGCCAACTCTTTGATCTCTGGCCAATCGCGGGCAATTCTAAGCGGTAGGTCGTGAAGGCCCTCGGGAGTGATTGGCCAACCCATGTCGGTGTGCGGGCCAGGTGAGGTGCCGTTGGAGCGCTGAGGGAACGGGAACAGCCCGCCCTCGCTCATCGGCTTGTCTTCAGGCCTTGGCAAACCAACGAAAGAGTCTGAGTAGTAGTTGATTCCGACTAGGTCGGTCTGAACCTTCACAATGCTCATGTCGCCCTCGTGGACGTGCTTCGCTAGGCGATCGCCGTAGAGCTCAACCAGGTTCTGTGGGTATGCACCCTTGGTGATGCCGTCGAGCCACCAGCGGTTGATGTGAGAATCAAGCAGGCCGCCGAGAGCCGCTAGGTCGGGGTCGGTTGCGTCTTCGAGTCGGTAGTTGGTCATGTTCAGTGCGATACCGGTGCGAATGTTCGGGTTCACGGCCTTCATTGCGCGCGAGGCAAGACCGTGGGCCAGCGAGCTGTGGTGGGCGGCCGCGATGGCGTGGTCGGTGTTCTG
>CAIJJH010000106.1 GCA_903820955.1 uncultured Micrococcales bacterium | reverse complement strand
GCGATTCAAGGCCCGCGAGCCGTCGAGATTCTGCAAACCCTCACCTCCACCGACCTTGGCTCTCTCAAGTACTACTCGATCGACGCCGGGCGTCTACACGATGTCGACGTGTTCTTCGCTCGCACGGGTTACACCGGCGAAGACGGTTTCGAGGTTCTGGTTCGTGCCGAACACAGCGCAACCGTTTGGAACGCGCTGCTGGCTGCCGGGGAGTCTAAGGGCCTCGTGCCTGCTGGGCTCGCCTGCCGCGACACGTTGCGACTTGAAGCAGGCATGCCTCTATACGGTCACGAACTCGGACGCGACACCAACCCGTTCCAGGCTGGCTTCGGCCGCGTGGTTCGATTCGATCGCGAAGAAGACTTCGTCGGTCGCAAGGCACTCGAAGCGCTCGCCGGTCACGCCCAGTCACAGAGGCTCGTCGGGCTCGTTGGCGAAGGCAAGCGCGCGGCTCGTGCCGAATACCCGATCTACGCATCCGATGCACTGATCGGTGAGGTCACCTCTGGTGCGCTTTCGCCAACCCTGGGTTACCCGGTTGCGATGGCCTACGTTTCGACCGAGCACGCCGAGGTCGGTAGCGTAGTGAGCGTCGACATTCGCGGCACCAGAACAGATTTCACGGTGGTCAACCTGCCGTTCTATAAGCGAACTAAGTAAGAGGAGAAAACGATGAGTGAACTGAAATACACCAAAGAGCACGAGTGGCTAGCCATTGACGGCGATGTTGCAACCGTTGGTATCACTGCCTACGCTGCCGAGAAGCTTGGCGACGTCGTCTATGTAGACCTGCCGGCCGTTGGCAGCGCAACAACTTATATGAAGATCTGTGGCGAAATCGAATCGACCAAGTCGGTCGGCGAGCTTTACGCGCCGGTCGACGGCGAGGTCACCGCGATCAACGACGCAGTTGTTTCATCGCCTGAACTTGTCAACCAGGACGCCTTTGGCGCTGGCTGGCTAGTAAAGATTCGCTTCTCGAGCCTTCCCGAACTACTAACCGAAGCCGAATACAAGGCACTGATAGGCGAGGCCTAAAAACTAATGCTCGAATCACACGAAGATTTCAAGAACCGCCACATCGGCCCAACCTCCGACCAGCAGAACTCGATGCTTTCATACCTCGGGTATGGCTCGATCGAGTCGCTGATGTCGGCCGCTGTGCCAAAGGTCATTCGCTTCGAGGGCGCTGGCTCACTGCCAGACCCGATCAGCGAGGCTGAGGCGCTGAAAGAACTTCGTGCGATAGCAAACCGCAACCGGGTCACCTCTTCGATGATCGGCCTCGGCTACTACGGCACTCACACGCCGGGCGTGATCAAGCGCAACATCTTGGAGAACCCGTCCTGGTACACGGCTTACACCCCTTATCAACCCGAGATCTCACAGGGACGACTCGAGGCGCTACTCAACTTCCAAACCATGGTCAACGACCTAACCGGCATGAAGACCGCTAACGCTTCGATGCTCGACGAGGGCACTGCCGCCGTTGAAGCAATGATGATCGCAAGGCGTTCGTCAAAGGCCGCGTCGAACGTCTTCTTTGTCGACAGCGACACCCTGCCTCAGACCAAGGCGCTGCTCGAGCACCGCGCCGAACCTCTAGACATCAAAATCGAATACTTCGACGCCACCTCGATACCAACCGGGGAATACTTCGGCTCACTAATTCAATACCCGGGTGCAAGCGGACGCATCGTCGACGTCAAACCGATCATCGAAGCCGCCCACGGGGTCGGTGCGATTTCGGTTGCTTCGGCCGACCTACTCGCGCTAACCATGATCGTTGCCCCAGGCGACCTCGGTGCTGACATTGTCGTTGGCACGAGCCAACGTTTCGGTGTGCCGATGGGCTTTGGCGGTCCACACGCCGGCTACCTAGCGGTTCGGGCAGATCTTGAGCGCTCGATGCCAGGCCGACTGGTCGGCGTTTCGGTCGACGTCGAGGGCGCGCCAGCCTACCGACTAACCCTGCAGACTCGCGAGCAGCACATTCGCCGCGAGCGTGCCACCTCAAACATTTGCACGGCTCAGGTTCTACTTGCCGTCATGGCCGGCATGTATGCCGTTTACCACGGCCCCAAGGGGCTTCGCGCGATTGCAGCCAGCGTTCACCGCAAGGCGGTCGCTCTGGCAACCACCCTGGGCACCGCAGGTCTCGCGGTCCGTGACCACGCCTTCTTCGATACCTTCCAGATTTCTGGCGTCGATGCGTCCGCGATTTTCGAGCGCGCCAGGCTCCACGGCATGACCGTTCTAAAGGTCAACGACTCGACAATCGGCCTCAGTGTAGACGAAACCACCACCGAGGCCGAGCTAAACGCCATTGCCGAAATTTTCGGTGCCCAATTCGTCAGCCTCGCCGGGGTCAAAGAAAAGCTCACCGGTTTCGAGCGCAAGAGCGACTACCTAACTCACGAGGTTTTCAACTCGCACCACAGCGAGACCTCGATGCTTCGCTACCTTAAGCGCCTAGCCGACTACGACTACGCGCTAGATCGCGGCATGATTCCGCTCGGCTCATGCACCATGAAGCTGAACTCCACCACCGAGATGGAGGCCGTTACCTGGCCTGAGTTCGGCGGCATTCACCCGTTTGCTCCAGCCGATGACGTGGCTGGTTACCTTTCGATGATCGAGCAGCTTTCGGAGTGGCTCTGCGAAGTGACTGGTTACGACG
The DNA here is from genome assembly GCA_903820955.1 of uncultured Micrococcales bacterium. Taxonomy (GTDB): domain Bacteria; phylum Actinomycetota; class Actinomycetes; order Actinomycetales; family Microbacteriaceae; genus Rhodoluna. The sequence goes on along the minus strand of CAIJJH010000106.1, from coordinate 19,158 downwards.
CAATCAGCCTGCAGCCAAACGCAGGTAGCCAGGGCGAACTTGCAGGGCTAATGGCGATTCGTGGCTACCACCTTTCGCGCGGCGACGCTCAGCGCACCGTTTGCCTGATTCCTTCGAGTGCTCACGGAACAAACGCAGCCTCTGCGGTTCTTGCCGGCATGCAGGTAGTCGTGATCGCCTGCGATGAAAACGGCAACGTCGACCTCGAAGACCTCGAAGCGAAGATCGCAGAGCACGGAGATCGCCTCTCGGCTCTGATGGTCACCTACCCTTCTACGCACGGAGTCTACGAAGAAGCAATCGTCGACATCTGCGCCAAGGTCCACGCGGCCGGCGGTCAGGTTTACATCGACGGCGCAAACACCAATGCTGTCGTTGGCTTTGCTAAGTTCGGCGAGTTTGGTGGCGACGTCTCGCACCTGAACCTGCACAAGACCTTCTGCATCCCTCACGGCGGAGGCGGCCCGGGCGTTGGTCCGGTTGCGGCGCGTGCGCACCTCGCAGCTTTCTTGCCGGGTCACGCACAGGCCCAGACCGAGCTGCCAAACTACGGACCGGTATCGGCTGCGCCGTTCGGTTCGGCCAGCATCCTGCCAATTTCTTGGGCATACATTCGCATGATGGGCGACCAGGGTTTGAGTGAGGCCACTTCGACCGCGGTTCTCTCGGCCAACTATGTGGCTCGCAAGCTCAAAGGCCACTACCCGGTTCTCTACACGGGTAACGAAGGCTTGGTTGCTCACGAGTGCATCTTGGACATCCGCCCGCTGACCGAGGAGACCGGCGTCACCGTTGACGATGTGGCAAAGCGACTAGTCGACTACGGCTTCCACGCCCCAACCATGTCGTTCCCGGTTGCCGGCACGCTGATGATCGAACCGACAGAATCCGAGCCACTAGATGAGCTTGACCGATTCATCGACGCGATGATTGCCATTCGCCAGGAGGCCGAACAGGTCAAGAACGGCGTTTGGCCAGCGGAGGACAACCCGCTGCACAACGCGCCGCACACCGCGAAGCACATTGCGGGGGAGTGGAGCCACCCTTACTCTCGCGAGTTGGCGGTTTACCCAGTCGCTGGTCAGCACCGAAACAAGTACTGGCCAATCGTTCGCCGCATCGACTCGGTCTACGGCGACCGCAACCTGGTTTGCTCTTGCCCGCCGCCCGAAGCTTTTGCCTAGAGGCCGGTAATAAAGGTCTTTGCCCAGGCGTAGCCGACGAAGCTGATCGCGTCCAAGATGAAGTGCGCGATGACTAGCGGTGTCAGCCTGCCAAATTTGCGGTAGGCCCAGCCGAACACGATGCCCATCGCGAAGTTTCCGATGAACCCACCGAAGCCCTGATACAGGTGGTAGCTGCCACGAATCGCGGCGCTGATAAAAATGGTCGCCCATTTTCCGCGTCCTAGCTCGCGCAGCCTTTCGAAAAGGTAGCCAACCATGACAACCTCTTCGAGCAGTGCGGCGCCAAGGGCCGAGAGCAAGAGCACGGGAATCGTCCACCAGTAAGCACCTAGGTTGCTGGTAACCACCTGCGCCGAAAGCCCCAGACTTCTGGCGGCGAAGTAAAGCCCAAGACCCGGGATTCCGATTACGGCGGCCAAAGCCAGACCTTGCCAAACATTCTTTATAAGAGGACGCGCCGAGAAACCGATTCGGTTAAAGGGGTTCGAGTCGCCGGCCAACAGATAAAGAGTCAGCGCAACCGGAGCCAGCCCAAAGAGGAAGCCGAGCAGTTGGTAGGTCAGGTCGAAGTAGGGCGAGCTCGAAAGACTCTGATTGAGAGTCACCGTCGAGCCTCCCAGACCCTTCGGCGACAAGAGCGAGTGCAATAAGGAGACCATCGAATAGACGGCCGACTGCCCGAGGCTGAGCGCCAGGACGATCGCAATCTCGATTTTCAATCTCATGTCAGTGCTCGCAGGGCCATGGTGATCGCCAAGGCAATGATCAGTATTCCACCGAGAGCGCCGATCCACGCGCGCAGTTTGCCTCGGGTTATCGAGCGCAGGGCAAGTCCGGCGACGGCAAGGGACTCTTGCCAAACGATCGAACCGACAAAAACCCCAATCGCAAACACCACGCCGGCAAATGCGTTTCCATCGGTGGCGATGCTTGAGACGCTTGGGGCCAGGGCCAAGAAGTAGAGAGCGGTCGGTGGGTTGACCACGGTTGCCGCAAAGAAGGTTGCGAACGTCTTGCGTCTAGAGGTCTCTGGCTTGGTTGGGGTGGCATCCTCGTCTCTAGTTTTGAACAAAGCGAGGTTCTTCACGAGCGTCGCTATGCCCAGGTATAGAAGAATTGCCGACCCGCCGAGGCTCAACCAAAGCGACCAAACTTTTAGCCAATTCGCCAGCGCCCCACCGATATAGAAAACGCTTACGGCGTATAAACCATCGACCGTTGCCATCGCTAAGGCCCCCACGACCCCGTGTCGCCAACCCTTCGCTACGGTGGTGTTGATCAGCATGATTGCCATCGGACCCACTGGAATAGCGAGGGCTAGGCCGGCAGCGAAGCCGATAGCAACGAGAGTTAGGAGTCCGTTCACAGTTAGAAACTACCATTTCGCGATATGTAACGAGATTGTCACGAAATGAAAGATTTAGAAAACCTTGTGTATTTCTCGGTAACCACTCCTAAAGTAGTAACTACGAAGTAACGGGTTCACCCGTTGTTTACCCAACAAGGAGAAATACATGAAGTCAACACTGTTCCGTCGTGGACTAAGTTTGGCTGCAGCCAGCGCGCTTGCGTTCACTGGTATCGCAGGCCTCTCGTCTTCGGCTAGTGCAGCGACTAAAACCACCCTCATCATTGGTGACGGTCTTGGTTGGAGCTCGCTAAACACTGCAAACCCAAACGAAAACTCAACGATCAATGCTGACGTTGCGTACCTAACCGGTCAAGGTTTCTGGTACTACGACAACAAGCCATCGCTAATCCCGAACCCAGATTTCGGTTCCTACGCAATTGTCAAAAACAAGCCGAAGGACTTTGAGGTCAAGTACACCGTTAAGAAGGGTCAGACCTGGTCTGACGGCACCCCAATCGACGCAGTTGACATGCTCCTCAGCCACGTTATTTCGTCGAGCAAGTACTCGATCGCTGCTGGCCTAGGTGACCCTTCGTCAGATGCTGGTTCGAAGTTCTTCTCGGGCGGTTACGGTGGCGGTTACGACCTCCACGTAGTTGGCAACCCGGTTCTTTCTGCCGACCACATGTCTCTTACCATCAAGTTCGACCAGTCAATGCCGAACTGGAAGGTTGAGACTCCTGGTGCGTCACCTGTTCACACCCTTGAACTCATGAAGGACGGCAAGACCACCCTTCAGAGCGCTTCGGTTAACCTTGCGGCTAAGGCAAAGTTCCTTGCTGACTACACCAACGCCATCAAGGGCAACGCAACCGCTCAGGCTCGCATGTCGGCCATCGGTGACATCTGGAGCAACGACTACAACTTCGACGAGTCGTCATACGACCGCACTGCAAAGCCACTTATTGCTGTCGGTAACGGTCCCTACTCGCTACAGTCGTTCAACTACGGAACCCAGACCGTAACCCTAGTTCTGAACCCTAAGTTCAACTCGGGTCACAAGGTCACCGCTGCCAAGCCAGTTCGCACAATCGTCTTCAAGTACGTTGCTGACGGTACCGCTTCGGTTCAGGCTCTTCAGAACGGCGACATCAACCTGTACCAGGGTGCTCCTGGTGCAGCTGGTTACTCGACTCTGCAGACCCTCAAGGCAGCTAAGACCATTGGGCTTCTAGGTGGCGTTTCAGCAACCTACGAGCACGTTGACCTTCGCACCGGTGACGGTAGCGGAGCCGATGTTGGTTCAACCGCGAGCTACAACGGTCTATTTGCTGAGAGCCACGGTCAGAAGGGTAAAGACCTACGTCTAGCCTTCCTACTTGCTTACCCACGTAAGGAGATCGTTGACACCCAGCTAAAGCCGTTCAACCCTAAGGGCGCAATTCTGAACTCGAACTTCTCCCTACCGGGCTCATCTCGCTACGCTACGATCACCAAGCTAAACGGTCTAATTTCGAACCACTCGGTAACCATTGGAGGCACGAAGTACACCTACAACTTCAACGTCACCTCTGAGTTCCAGCAGGTTCAGAACGAGAACGTCGCACTCAAGCTAGTGAAGAAGTGGTACCCGAACGCTGGTCAGAACATTGACACCGCGGCTCTACACGTGAACTACCTGCGCTCATCGCGTCAGATGCGTGTTGAGAACAACGCGCTGGTAGTTGCACACGAGGCCAAGGCCGGTTTCACCGTGAGCAACTTCACAACCGCAGGCTGGTCAGGAAAGCTCAGCTACAACGAGTACGACGCCAACGAGTTCGCTTGGGTTCCTAACTCGATCACCGCAAATGGTTCGAACTCGAACTACCTGAGCGACGGCCCAAACAACCACTCTGGTTGGTACGACGAGGCTCTCGACACCCTGCTCCACAAGCTCGACTCGAACCAGAAGGAAGCGGATATCGCCAAGATCAGCGGTACCGCAGAAGGAATGATCACGGCTCACGCCTGGACCCTTCCTATCTTCCAGTGGGTACAGGTAACTGGTTTCAGCACCGGTCTATACGGCGTAAAGCCAGGACCTATATCACCAACCTACGCATGGAACTACTGGGAGTGGCACTTCTAGTCTCTGACTAGAAGAAGACTCCAAAAAATAGAACTTGGCCCCGAGGAAACTCGGGGCCAAGTTCTCTTTAACAGGCGCATTCTGCTATTAGAATTATGAGTGTTTGGCCGTCAGGGTCATAACTAATCGATGGAGATAAACGGCATGCTCGCTTTTATTGGTCGCCGCATTGCAATCAGCTTCTTAATCCTTTTTGGGTCAAGCTTTTTGGTTTACAACATGGAGGCAATCGCGGGCGACCCGCTAGCCGGCCTCGCCGAGAGCAACGCCGAGAACAAGGTCTACCTTATTCAGCGCCTTACCGCTCAGCTCCAGCTGGATGTTCCACCGCCCGCGCGTTACTTTTTGTGGCTCAAGGGCATAGCCGGGATCTTCGTCGGTAATCTCGACTTCGGTAAAACCAGAAGTGGCGGCGAGGTACTCGATCTAATCAGCGCAGCCGTTCCAATCACCCTTCGCCTTGTGACCGCTGCAACATTCCTAGCTATCATTCTCGGTGTATCGATCGGTGTCCTGAGCGCAATTCGCCAGTACTCACGCCTCGACTACACTATGACCTTCATTTCGTTCCTGTTCTTCTCGCTACCGGTTTTCTGGATCGCCGTGCTCTTGAAGCAGTACCTGGCAATCGGCTTCAACGACTTCTTGGCCGATGGCAAGATATCCACGACCTACTTGATAGCAATTCCGATCCTCTTCGGTGTCATCGCGGCCACGTTTATCGGTGGAGGCCGCAAGCGATTCTGGATTTCCTTCGGAATCGCAGTCAGCTCTAGCGGTCTCGTGATGCAGCTTTTGAACGCCATCAGCTGGTTCCAAAAGCCGGGCTTGGGCATAGTCCTCGTCGTTCTCTTCTCTGCTGGTCTTGGCATAACGGTTGCCGGATTGACCATGGGCTTCGACAACAAGGTCGGTCGCTACGCGGCGCTTAGCGTTGTTGCTCTTGGAGCGATCATCTACGTTCCATTCAACATGGTTCCTGGCTCGTGGTTGAACCTACCGATCATGCTTGGCATGGCAGTGGTCACGGCATTCATCGGTGGAGTAATCGGTAGATTCTGGGCCAAAGAAGACCGCGGAGCGCTGACCAGAATCGGTGCCATCACGGCTGTGATAACTGCCCTTTTCACAATTCTCGACAAGCTGATGCAAATCTGGAACCCATACGTAAACTCCGACGCCATCGGCGGACGCCCGCTACCTACAATCAGCGCGGGCAACGACCTCATGACCAGCCACAACTACTGGTGGCAGCTGCTCGATGTGCTGCTGCACCTACTGCTACCTACGCTCGGCATCATGCTGATCTCTTTCGCTGGTTACGTGCGTTACGCACGCAGCAGCCTCCTAGAGGTGATGAACATGGACTACATCAGAACCGCTCGCGCCAAAGGTCTCACCGAGCGCACAGTGGTTGTTCGGCACGCCTTGCGAAATGCCATGATTCCGCTTACCACGCTAATCGCCTTCGACCTTTCTGGTCTGATCGGTGGAGCGTTCATCACCGAGTCAATCTACGGCTGGAAGGGTATGGGTACCGTATTCCTCTCGGCAGTGGGTAACCAGGATCTCAACCTACTCATGGGAGTATTCTTCTTAACCTCGTTCCTTGCTCTCATGGGCAACCTGCTCGCAGACATCACCTACTCCGCACTGGATCCTCGTATTCGAATGGGTAAATAAATCATGGCCAAAAAAGACAAATCATTAGAAGCCGGCGCTGCCGAAGCTAACTCAATCGAAATGCGCGAGACCGCAGGTCTTAGCCAGGGGCAACTCGTTCGCAAGCGCTTCTTCAGACACCGCGGTGCGATGATCTCAATGATCTACCTTGTATTCATCGTGCTGTTCCTGTTCACCGCGGGAGGCATCCACCTGGGAACAAAGAATGCCCCGTTTACCATTCCGGGCTGGTGGCACTGGACGATTAATGACTTGACCGAGGTCGCCTACGGTACCGGCGACAAGGGTCAACTCACCGTAGGTGCGCCAACCATGAACCTGAATCCATTTGCCGGCAAGGCTTTTGGTATCGGCGACCACCCGTTCGGCCAAGACACCATCGGCCACGACTACTTCGCATTGGTAATTCGAGGCGCTCAGCAATCAATCATGGTCCTGTTGGTCGTCGGATTCATCGGTGGTCTAATCGGCACGGTACTAGGTGCAATTTCGGGCTTCTTCGGCAAGTTCATTGACGCGGTTTTGATGCGTTTTACCGACCTAATCATCACGATTCCAACCGTCATCATCGGTTCGGTTATCGGTATGCGACTCGGAAACCTGGGTGTGTTCCCGCTGGCACTCTTCCTCGGTTTCTTCGCGTGGACTGGCCTCGCCCGTCTAGTGCGCGGTGACTTCCTAACGCTTCGCGAGCGTGAATTCGTCGATGCTGCCAGGGTTGCTGGAGCATCAAACAACCGAATCATTTTCAAGCACATCCTGCCAAACGCAATGGGCGTAATCATTGTCTCGATCACCCTGTTGCTCTCTGGAGCGATTTTGCTCGAGACTGCGCTTAGCTACGTTGGATTCGGAGTTCAGTCGCCTGACGTTTCGCTGGGTACCCTAATCAGCACCTACCAGGACTCGTTCCAGGCCAGCCCTTGGTTGTTCTGGTGGCCAGGCTTCTTCATCATCTCGATTGCTTTGAGCGTGAACTTTATCGGTGACGGTCTTCGTGACGCATTCGACCCACGTCAGAAGCGCAAGATCACCCGCAAGGACATCGCGGCGGCTCACAAGGTCGAGAAGGCTGCGAAGGCCGACTAATGCAGAGCCAGGTAGCCGAGCGCGATTATCGCGAGCAATCCAGCAACGCCGAACCAGTTCATGGTCACGGTGGCGTCAGCCTTGACGCTCTTGCTGGCCTCGCGAGCGCTCTCGAGCTCCAGCAAGGCACTACCCGAGGCGGAGTTTGGGGTTCGGCCGGGTTCAATGAACTCGAGGTCCTGGAGGTCGCTGCCCTTGAGCTCATGCTTGTCGATTCGACGAGCTTGGATTCGGGACGGGCTTGGAGCCGACCAGCTAACAAACTTTCGGCCAGACCAAAGTATGGTCAGACCAAACTTCGTTTCGAATCCCTTAACGGCTGCCCAGTCGCCTTTGAAAACTCTGAGCGGGTTTCTGACCTCGAGACGGTTCTCGTCGTACTTGATTCTTGGCTCGATGAAGAACAACCATACGGCCAAGTCGAAGAACGCCAACATGGTGAGCAGGTTCGGAAGTTCGCTGTACTTGCCAGCGATCAGAGCCGAAACAACAGCAATAGAGGTGACGAGAGCGGTTCCGATAACTGCGTATCGAGCGAGGGTTGGTCGAATGACGTTCATTCTGCCTATTATCCCAGCGAAATAAATGGATCCCACAAAAAGTGCGAGGAAACGAAATGACGACAACCCCAGTTCTTGAAGTAAAGAACTACAACGTTGACTTTTGGGTTGACGGCAGCTGGTATCCCGCAGCGATTGATATGAACTTCCACATCAAGTCGGGTGAGGTGCTCGCTATCGTAGGTGAGTCAGGCTCGGGCAAGTCATCCTCGTCAATGGGACTAATGGGACTCCTTGCATCTAACGCCCGAGTTACCGGAAGCGTCCTAGTCAAGGGCACTGAAATGCTCGGCACAAACGTGGCCACTCTTCGCAAGTTCCGCGGCCGCGAGGTTTCGTACATCTTCCAGGAGCCGATGACCGCGCTAAACCCGGTTTACACGATCGGGTTCCAGATCATCGAAACCCTTCGCACTCACTTCGATATGTCGACAGAAGCTGCCCGCAATCGAGCAATTGAGCTCTTGACTCTCGTCGAGATCCCGAACCCCGAGGCTTCGGTTGACAAGTATCCGCACCAGCTTTCGGGTGGTCAGCGTCAGCGCGCGATGATCGCTCAGTCGCTTGCCTGCGACCCAGCCCTGCTTATTGCTGACGAGCCAACTACGGCACTAGACGTGACCGTTCAGGCCGAAATCCTCGACCTAATGCGAAACCTAAAGGACAAGCTCAACTCGGCCGTCCTGCTGATCACTCACGACATGGGTGTGGTCGCCGACCTCGCCGACAAGATCCTGGTCATGAAGGACGGCTTCACGGTTGAGCAGGGAACTGCCGACCAAATCTTCAATAGTCCAAAGCACCCTTACACGATTTCACTTTTGAACTCGGTTCCGAAACTTGGTTCGGCGCCTTCTCGTGACCTTAAGTCGGACGCGTCTGGTGGTCCTGTCCTGTCACTAAAGGATGTAACCATCGAGTATCCAAAGCGCGGACGCGTGCCAGCTTTCACCGCCGCTAAGAACGTGACCTTCGATATCCAGCGCGGCGAAATTCTCGGCCTCGTTGGTGAGTCTGGTTCGGGTAAGACCACTGTTGGTCGCGCCGCTATCGGCCTGATCCCGGTCAAGTCAGGTTCGATCGAGATCGTCGGCAAAGAAATCGCAGGTTCTTCGCAGAAACAGCTTCGCGAGGTTCGCACCCACACTGGAATCGTCTTCCAAGACCCTGCCTCGTCGTTGAACCCACGCCTACCAATCGGCGAAAGCATCGGGGAGCCTCTATTTTTGGCCAAGGTTGCCAAAGGCGCAGCGCTTGACCGCATGGTCGAAGACCTCCTCGACTCTGTCGAGCTGCCTCGCAGCTACCGCAACCGTTACCCGCACGAGCTTTCGGGTGGTCAGCGTCAGCGCGTCGGTATCGCCCGCGCTCTCTCGATGAACCCCGATATCCTCATCGCAGATGAGCCAACCTCTGCGCTGGATGTTTCGATCCAGGCTCGCTTCCTCGAGTTGCTTCAGGAGCTTCAAGACCGCTTGAACTTTGCCTGTCTCTTCATCAGCCACGACATCGCTGTAGTTGAAATTTTGGCGCACCGTATAGCCGTTATGCAGCACGGTGTCCTGGTTGAGATTGGCGACCGCGACCAGATCCTTCAGTCTCCTCAGCACGAATACACCAAGATGTTGCTATCTGCCGTGCCAGTGCCTGACCCAGCCGAGCAGCGCAAACGCCGCGAAGCTCGCCTAAAGAGCAAGTAACCTAATACCAGACCTCTGGAGTTTAGTTGAAACGTTTTTTGGTGGCGCTGTTGGCGCTCAGCACACTGGCCCTCGCTGGCTGTTCCACTTCGGTTCACCTGGTGCCTGGCTCGGTCGTGACTATCGCCGAATCCGCAACCATGATTTCGCTAAATCCGGATGTTGTTACCACGGCTTCGGCGCAACACCTTGCCGATGAGATAGCAAACTTGACCACCGAGGGTTTCTATTCGATGGATCGCTCGGGACAGTTGAAAGCCAACACTGGTTTCGGAAACGTCAAGGTTAACTCAAATGACCCGCTTACAGTCACCTACGAGATTGCACTCGGACGCAAGTGGTCAGACGGACAACCAATTGACTCCGCCGACTTAGCGCTCTCTTTGATGGCCGCAACGGATCTTGGTGGCGCTCACTTCTATTCGCGTCGAGCCGGTAATGGTTTGCAGTACGCAACAGTCAAAACCGTCGGATTGCGCTCTCTCACCCTCACCTTTTCGAAACCCGTAGCAGACTGGCAGACCGCCCTAACCGCTGCCATACCCGCACACGTGGTCGCTGCAGCAGCTTTCAATGGCCTCTCGGCTAGCGCTGGCAAAGCATCCGTAATCAGCGCTCTGCAGGGCCACGACGCCACAAAGCTAGCTGCGCTGGCTGCCGCCTACCGGAGTGTGTATGACACTCGTGGCCCAGGGTTCAATAAGAGCGCGTTTGTTTCAAATGGTGCCTATGCGATTGCGTCCGTGGTTAGCAACCAAGAGGTCTCATTGCATGCGCAAACCAAATATCAGGGTGATTTTGCGCCCGTAACCTCAACTGTGAACGTTAGGTTATTTAGCGACTCGATGCAGGCTTTGAGCGAGATGAACAGCGGCAAGGTCGATATCATTGGCGCGACAGAATCCGGTCTCTTGAAGTACTCAGACCTAATCGGAATGGTCCAGAGTCTTTCAGGAACCACAAAGGCAAACACTTCGATGCGCAATGGTGTTACCGCCGACATGGTTTTGTTCAACTTTGGTCCCGGAAGCGCATTTGCCGACTCGGCTTACGGTTCGAAGAAAACCGCCGCCGCTACGCTAAGGCAAGCCTTTATGAACTTGGTTCCAAAGGCTCGAATAGTTCAAAACGCCTCCTCGTCGACAAAGGTCAATGCCTCCGACTCGTTTATCTACCCAAGCAACTCCGACTATTACGAGGCCTCGGTCGGTTATAACGGCTCTGACGGCTACCTTCTTCAGGACGTCCAGAAGGCGTCCACTCTGGTCACCGAGAGTGGCGTGCGCGCCCCCATCGACGTCCGTGTTGTGTTTGACTCAACGAACCCCCGATCGGTTGCAGAGTTCAAGGCGATAAGCCTTCGTGCTGCATCGGCAGGGTTTAATCTGATCGACAGCGCGAGCAATACACCTAGCCAGGCACTGGTGGCAGGCAAGTTTGACCTTTTCATCGGCCCCCGCCAACTAGTCGGTGTTGCTGGTGCCTCACCGTCTTCACTTATCAACGACAAGAACACGCGATACGGCGATGCTTTAGTAACTTCATTACTCAACGACTATGCGAGTGCCAGCAAGCCTCTTGATCAGGCCAAAATCCTCGAAAAAATCGATGCCCGGCTCTATGCCAGCGGCTACGGTGTTCCGCTCTTCCAAGTACCCAACTTGATCATTTACCTCGCCAAGTTCGGCTCACTGCAGGTCTCACCGTTCGGTGATAGCGCAACTTGGGGTTACTGGACATGGTCGGTTTCGGTCAACTAGCGGTTAGACTTGTCTAAACCCCAAAAGCACTAGCCCTATGGCTGTCGCGTGCTAAGACCAAGGATGTATTCATGGCTAAGGCCACTAGAGATGACCTGCGCAACGTAGCAATCGTTGCCCACGTAGACCACGGCAAGACGACCCTGGTTGACGCCATGTTGCGCCAGACCGGCTCATTCAGCGAGCACTCGAACCTAGGGGAGCGAGTCATGGACTCCGGCGACCTGGAGCGTGAGAAGGGCATCACGATCCTTGCCAAGAACACCGCCATTGCTTATAAGGGCGCTTCTGCAAACGGCAAAGAGATCACCATCAACGTGATCGACACCCCTGGACACGCCGACTTCGGTGGCGAGGTCGAGCGCGGTCTTTCTATGGTTGATGGCGTCGTCTTGCTCGTTGACGCATCCGAAGGTCCATTACCACAGACCCGTTTCGTTCTGCGCAAGGCCCTAGAAGCCAAGCTCCCGGTTATCTTGCTTGTAAACAAGACCGACCGACCTGACGCCCGCATCGACGAGGTTGTCGAAGAAACTCACGACCTTCTACTTGGCCTAGCCAGCGACCTGCACGACTCGGTTCCAGACCTCGACATCGACTCGATTCTCGACCTGCCAGTCATTTACGCATCGGGCCGCGCCGGGCGCGCAAGCCTCACCAAGCCTGCTGATGGCACCATGCCAGACTCAGACGACCTTGAGCCGCTTTTTGGTGCAATCCTCAAGTACATCCCAGCCCCGGTCTACGACGACGAGCACCCGCTTCAGGCGCACGTTACCAACCTGGACGCCTCACCGTTCCTTGGCCGTCTAGCGCTGCTCCGTATCTTCAACGGCACTCTCCGCAAGGGACAGCAGGTTGCCTGGGTTCGTGCCGATGGCACCACCCAGACTGTCAAGATCACCGAGCTTCTAAAGACCAAGGCTCTCGACCGATACCCAACCGACGAGGCCAACCCTGGCGACATCGTCGCCGTTGCCGGCATCGAGGAAATCACCATCGGTGAAACCTTGGCCGACCCGAACGACATTCGCCCGCTGCCGATGATCACAGTCGACGACCCAGCAATCTCGATGACCATCGGTATCAACACCTCACCGATGGCCGGTCGCGTCAAGGGCGCAAAGGTCACCGCACGTTTGGTGAAAGACCGCCTAGACAAAGAACTAATCGGTAACGTCTCGATCAAGGTCTTGCCTACCGAGCGTCCAGACGCCTGGGAAGTCCAGGGTCGTGGTGAACTCGCTCTAGCGATCCTCGTCGAGCAAATGCGTCGTGAAGGCTACGAGCTAACCGTTGGTAAGCCTCAGGTTGTTACCAAGAAGATCGACGGCAAGGTCAACGAGCCTGTTGAAGATCTCACCATCGATGTGCCTGAAGAGTTCCTGGGCGCTGTAACTCAGCTCATGGCCGCTCGCAAGGGTCGCATGGTCAACATGGTAAGCAACAACACCGGCTGGACCCGCATGGAGTTCCTTGTTCCATCGCGTGGCCTCATCGGGTTCCGCACCGAATTCTTGACCATCACCAAGGGAACGGGCATCGCAAACGCGATTTCGGCTGGCTATGAGCCTTGGTTCGGCGAAATCATCACTCGTAACAACGGTTCGATGATTGCCGACCGCGCCGGTGTAGTCACCCCGTTCGCAATGATCGGTCTTCAGGAGCGCGGTTCGTTCTTCGTTGAGCCAACCAGCGAGGTTTACGCCGGAATGGTTGTCGGTGAGAACTCTCGCGCAGACGACATGGACGTCAACATCACCAAGGAGAAGAAGCTCACCAACATGCGTGCAGCCTCCTCAGACGAGTTCCAGTCGCTCACCCCACCGCGCAAGCTTTCGCTCGAGGAGTGCCTAGAGTTCGCTCGTGAAGACGAGTGCGTAGAAGTAACCCCAGAGGCAACTCGAATCCGCAAGGTAGAGCTTGACGCCAATGTGCGTGCTCGTCTCTACTCGCAGCGCAAGAAGAGCTAAGAAGCTTAAATAGAAAAAGGGCCGGGTGAAAACCCAGCCCTTTTTCTTTTGCCTTACTTGAGCTCTTTGAGCCACATGGCCGGGGTGCGACCAAGTTTGCGCATCTTCTCGATTCGTGTGGCCAGCCAGATCAGGGTTGCAGCTACCAGAAGCAGAATGATCCAAAGCAGCCAGGCCGCTCCGTTGATCTGCTTAAAGCCGTATGGGAGAGCCGAAACCAACACACCTGCAAAACCCGGGTAGAACATTCCACCTAGTTCGCGCAGCGAACCGACCACGAGCAGGGTAAGTGAAACGCTCAGCACGATACCGAAGCGCCACCAGTCGATTGCCTGGAAGGTTGGGTGGCTCAGTGCGTCCAAGGTGTTCAAAACCGCTGGGCCGAGTGCAATCATGGTCGGGATTCCGACGTAGACCACGCTGTTTCCGGTGGTGAGTTTGAACTGTTTTGAGACCGCCAGAATCAGGAACACGAATCCGCCGACAAGCAACGCACGAAGTTCCACGTTGGTCTGGCCAGAGGCAACTCCGTCGAATCGGAACCAGAGGTTTGGCACGGCCGCAAGCGTTAGCCCGACTGTTCCCGAGGTCGCCGCACCTAGGTTTCCGGCACGCATGCCCAGTATCAGCGCGATTGCGCTAATCACGATGACGCCGATTACGCGGGTGATCTGGAGTGCGTCCAAGTCGCTGAATGGCGAAGTTATCGCTTGGTATGAATAAATCGCCGAGGGAATGATGGCAACGGCCATCGGTGCGCCCCAGGTGACCAGCGTGCCCTTCAGCGTTGTGACGCGGCTGAGCATCCGGATGCCGAGGAACGTGGCACCTAGAACTGCGAGCGAGTAGAGCTCCGGGCCGCGAAGATCAAGTTGCAGGTTGAACTTGAATTCCTGGACCACCATGGCAGCTGCCAGTGCAGAACCCGCAAAACCCACCGGCACCCATAGCGGGTTCTTGGTCTGCAAGGTGCGCCAGTAGCCGTACACGGCCAAAATGGTGCCAACCGCTAGCAGTCGAGCGATACTTTCGTTGCTTTCGGGTCTCTGGGAAGCCGCGTAGACAAGACTCGGAAGCACTGCGACGAAGACAGGGAGGTCAGATACCAGCCACAGTCTTAGCTCCTTGAGAGACCGGTTTAGCACGAAGCCATTCACGGCCAGCAGTGCTGCAAGAATCACCGAAGTGAGCTCGGGGCCATGCCAGGTAATTCCCGGCGCGTTTTGGATCCAGTCGCCAGCAACGAGCGCCAGGATAATCGATCCGGAGTAGCTGGCGATGGCCCACAATTGCTCCCTCGCAACCAAGAGCGTTCGCCACGCCGCAATCGTCAGTGCAGTCGCAAAAATCACCGTTCGCAAGTGGTTAGTGTCTGAGGTTTGGCTCCCAGCGGTTTGCCAAACGGCAAACAAACCAAGTGCTAGGTAACCAAAGCCGGCAACCCGAAGCTGCAGACCGTTGCCGGCATTTTTGAGAACCTTCGGCAGTTCAAGTAGAGCGAAACCTGCGAGACCTAGGGCGAGGTAGCCCCAAACCCAGTCGCTGTTGGCGACATCTGTGCCTCCGGTGATTGTCACGAGCGGCGCAATCGCTGCACCAGCCAAGAGTGCCACGATATTGGTCACGTTGTTCGCAACTTCAGAAACCTTGGTTCGTCGCTGAATCACGAAGTTGTGAGCGAATACTAGGGCGGGTATTACTGCTAACAAGATGCCACATCGCAGCGCCCTGTCATCGTAGGAGCTAGGTTCGAAGTTCGCTCGAAGGCTCAGTGCAACGAATGCCGCAACGAATGAAGCGCCTAGACCAATTTGGAGTTTGATCGAGTTCTTCTCGAGATAACCGAACGCATAGGCAACCAGACCGAAACCGAGTAGTGCTATTCCGGTGGTTAGGTTGTCATTCGGGTTCCCCAGGGATTGGAATGCCACCAAGGCCCCGATGCCAAAAGCACCGAGCGCTTGCAGGTCTCTGGTGAGCGCGGGCTTTCTAAAGTTGAGGTACTGAGCGCCAAGCGCCCAAACAAGGTAGACCGCGAGCACCGAAAGGTTGGCAAGGTAGTTGCCAGTCGTTCGGTGGATAGCCAAGGTGCTGAACAACAAGCTTGCCAACAACCCCACAGGCAATGTCACCCAAGCAACATAAGTTGGTTTCTCTGTCTTCGTGCGCTTCGCCAACGCGTCCGAGGTCAGTGCGCTGAGGTTTGCCACAAGCAGGATGGCGGCTAGGCCGATGGCCTCTGTGCCCCAGGTCGACTGAAGTGCGGTATCGAACCAAGTCGCTGCCATCAGAAGCGAAGCTAGAGTGCTGGTGACCAGGACGGTGATGTTGCTGCTCTTCGATTTGGTGATCAGGTCGCTGGCTACGGTAACCACTGCAAAGCCCACCAGGTAAGTCGCTAGAGCGAAGACGTCCTCGCGCAGCAAAATGTTGACGTTCCAAAGCGTCCAGGTGGCGAGAATGCTCCAGCTGGTTGCCGTGAGGGTGACCATGGGAGGTTTCACGAATCGGGCATAGCGAGGCAGTGTTGCCAAAACTAGCGTGGCAGCCAGGGCAACCAATAGGCTCTTCCACTGGCTTTGTCCGGCGGCTAGGGCGTTCAAACCGACCCCGATGTTTACGTACGCGAGCGTCCAGGTGGCAGTCTTTATCCACTTCGAAACCAAGCCACTTTGGCTCAGCGAGGATCCCCAGAAGTCGATCGTGCTGCTACCGAGCAGCCAGAGAGCGCCAAGCGACAGGGTCGCTAGCGAGTCGAATGGAGTGCCAAGGTTCCCCAACACCTGGAGGAGTGTGACGCCCGCGCCGATTACGGCTAAGAAAATTGTCGTAAAGGTGCCAAATCGCTGAAGCGCTTGGTCTTCCCTTCGGTAGAGGTCTTCCTCGTACGCCTTGTCTTGCGACTTCGGGTCAACCGTTTGCTTGATCGCGCGTAGGTATTTGAGTTGAATCAGCAGCGCGATAGCGGTGAAACTAAGCGTGATCAGCTGCCAAGCAAAAGCGTTTGGCGCGCCCTTGATTGCGTCGCCTACGGCGCCGTAGGTCAGCAATAGGCCCGAAGTCGTCAGTGCAACCGGTGAAAGAGCGCGCCAACCGAAGTTCTTTGCCTTCAAAGATGCTGCCGAAGTTGCGATCGCTACAATCGCCAGGTTTATCGACCAGTACCAGGCCGGTTCTTGGTCGAATTCCTGAAAGCCCAAATTCAATTGGGTTCCGGCTGTCATGATCAACGACAAGAGCATGCCGGCCGAGAAGACGGCAAGGAAGTTCGATAGCAAGACTGAGATTTTGCGACCGAAGATGGTTCCGGCTGCCGCTGCAGCGCCTAGAACTCCCTCGAGAATCAACCATTCGGGTGCGTGCCAAGAGCTGCGGGCGCCCGAAACGAAAACCGAGGCCGCAATTAGCACGAGGACGCTAGCCGAAATGATTAGCCACTGCGAAACCGAGACGGTAGCCCCGGCGCGCTTTGGCTTGGCTGCAACCGGTGCGGCGACGGCGACGGCGGGGGAGGCCTGCATGGTGCTTTGTCTGCTGGCGTTATCTTGGGTGATTTCGGCAATCAGGCTCTCGACTGCCACCCGAGCGTCGTTATAGGCCGCGAACTTTGTCGCGTAAGCACGGAGGTTTGCCGACTTGAAATGATAGCCACACGGGCAGACAACCCATTCGAGGGTCGATAGCTGTTCCTCTGAGAACTGGTGCTGGCAAAACGGAGTAGAAAACATGTTGCCCCCTAACGAAAGAAAACTTTCTATTGTTAGGGATTTTAGTGCTACTTACGCTTGGTTCGCTGCCAATAAATGATTGTTACGGGTAACAAATACAAAAACCAAACCAGCGTTTGCAGCTGGGTCGGGGCAGCGTTGAAACCAATCGTGGACTTCAAAAGGATTTCTATCGGAGAACCCTCGGTGACGAAGCTTGAAACGTCATAGGTTTGCCCCTGCAGGAAAGTGAACCAGTGCAGCTCCTCCAACTCGCGAACCGCGTAGGCGAGAATGCCCGCAGAAACGAGGATCAAAAAGCCCGAGGTGACCGCAAAGAAGGTGCGAAGATTTAGGCGCAGGCTCCCTCGGTAGATCAGGTAGCCGATTACTGCGGCGAAGAGCAGACCTAGCACGGCTCCCAGAATGGTTATGGCACCTTGGCCGGCTGCGCTGGTTGCGCTCCAGAGGAAGATTGAGGTCTCGATACCCTCGCGAACCACTGCAAAGAAGCCGATAGCAAACACTGCGACGCTCGACACGGTTTCGGAGAGCTTGGCGTGCATCTGCGAAGGCAACATTCTTGAGTGTTTTGCCATCCAGAAGATCATCCAGGTGACGAAGAGCACCGCCAGTAGCGAAGCCGCCGCTGCGATGATTTGGTTGGTGCCGGCTTCTGCGTCGGCAACCAAAAATGTCAAAAGCAGGCCGGCAAGAATCGAAACGAAGATCGCTAGGACTACGCCGAAAATTACACGTCGGACGTCGCCTTGTCTGTTTTGTTTATTCAGGTAGGCAATCAAAATGCCGATAACTAAGGCCGCTTCGAGGCCTTCGCGAAGGCCAATCATGAAGGTGGCGAGCATGTTTACCTGACTTGGGATTTACTTAGGGTTACCTAACTAATCCTAGGTCCAATGCCATCCTTGGGCAAGGGGAATCGGCGTTCCGCGTAAAGTATTGGTATGGCTAGAACCAAATTCGCACCAAAACGCTTGCTTGTTGTGCACGCGCACCCGGACGATGAAAGCCTGTTCACCGGGCACATAATCGCCAAGGCGTTGGCCGACAAGGCGGAGGTCATGGTTCTGACTCTCACTCGAGGCGAGCGCGGTCGAGTGAAGCTCGAGGAGCTGAAGTCCCTAGAGGGCAACCTCGCTTCCATGGGTGCTTTTCGCGCCGGCGAACTAAAGAATGCGCTCAAGGCTCTGGGCGTTACAAATCACAAGTTTGCCGGTGCCCGAGCCTATCTAGATTCGGGAATGCGCATCACTCCCTTTGGCAAGCCAGCGAAACCCAAAAATCTCGATGAACGGGCGCTTTCAGCCGTATCGGTCGCCGTGATTTCAGAAGATATTTACCGAGCGATTGTCGAATTCAAACCTGACTCGGTTCTCACCTACAACCGCCACGGTGGTTTTGGCCACCCGGATCACAAGATGGCACACCAGGCGAGCATGATGGCCGTTCGCCGATACGCCAAAGAGAACAAGCGCCACTCGCCAGAGTTCTGGGTGATTGCGGAAGACGGCGAACGGTTCGATGACACGATTGGTAACGCCAAGACCTCGCTGATTAAGAAGGCCGCACTCGAGGCGCACGCGAGCCAGGTAGCGGTGAATGCCGAGACCTATTCGATCGCCTCAAACAAGGAGCTTCGTTACGATGCTCCAGAACGCGTGCGCAGATCTTCAACAAAGCCTTGGATGTGGGTGCGCCCAACCCTTATTGCCCTCTGGTCGCTGCCACTGGGAGTCCTGATGGCAATCTCAGGAACGTTGTTGCATTCGGTTGTCGCCTCGGACTCCGCCAAGACTCCAATCGGCCTCTGGGTCGCACTAATCATGATCGCCGCACTGGCCTTCGCACTGCGAATGCTTCGCAAGAGTCGCGGCGCCCTCTATCTGATGTCGCTGACACTCGCAGCCACCTTCTATTGGATGACGCGCCAAACCACCGGCGATTTCGTCCTCGGCCACAGCGAGATTGACAAGTATTGGCGCTGGGGTTCACTCAT
>CAIJJH010000105.1 GCA_903820955.1 uncultured Micrococcales bacterium | reverse complement strand
CTGGGCCACCGGTTACAAGGCGATCGCCACCTTCGTCCTCGTCGTGCCCCTAGCCCTCGCGACCTATCTGGCGAGTTGGGCAGGGTGGTTCATCAGCCCCGGTGGTTACGGCAAAGGCTTCGACTCGAACCCTTTGGTAGCGCTCTGGGATTACCACAAGAATGCTTACGCGTTCCACGTGGGCTTGAGCACAGCGCACCCGTACCAGTCGAACCCGTTTAGCTGGCTGTTCATGCTCCGGCCAACCTCGTTCTTTTACGAAAGTTGCGGCACCGGCTGTGCCACCGCAATCACAGCCGTTGGTAACCCGTTGATTTGGTGGCTTGGTGCGATAGCCGTAATCGTCGTCTTCTTCGGTTGGGTGACCAAGCGCGATCGCCTCTCGGGATTGGTTTTGATCGGTTTAGTCGGCGGCTATGTGCCCTGGTTGTTCTACCCACACCGCACGGTTTTCGAGTTCTACACGATTGCGTTTGAGTTCTGGATTTTGCTGGCCATTGGTCTCTTTTTGAAGCAGTTGGTCGAGGCCTCCGAACGTCCGAAGCTCGCTCGAAAACTGGTCGTTGCTTACGCGGCTCTTTGCGCGCTCGCGAGTCTCTTCTTTGTTCCCATCTGGTGGGGCACCAAGATTCCCTACTGGTTCTGGCTCGCGCACATGTGGTTGCCTTCTTGGATTTAGGCTAGAGACCTAATGGGTTCCTACACCGCGGTATTGAAGCGTCCTGGCGTCGCCCGCATCCTGCTCTCACAATTGGCCGCCCGCTGGGCCTTTGGAATGATGAGCCTGGCCTTCGTCTTACACGTTCAACAGGTCACCGGCTCATACGCGATTGCCGGTATCACCCTAGGTGCCGAGACCCTCGGCGCTGCGATTGCCGGCCCAATGCTCGGACGCCTCGTCCCCCGAATCGGCGTAAGACCGGTCATTTACACCGTTTCAACCATCGGTTCGCTCGCGATGGTCGCGATTGGTCTCATCAACAGCGTCAGCTGGACGGTCGCCCTGGTAATTCTCGGTTTCCTAGTTGGCTTGACCTCGCCTCCGATTCAGCAAATCGTCCGGCCGATCTACCCGAGCCTGATTTCCAAAGAACAAACCAACCACCTGTTTGCCTTGGACGCCAATCTGCAAGAACTCATCTGGGTGGTAGGGCCGATTCTTGCGACCTTTATCGCCGCCAATGCAGGAAGCAGCTACAGCCTCTACGCGATGGCTCTAATCCAAATCGTGGGCTGCTACACCTTCGCCTCGAACCGCGAGGTTAGAAACGCAAAGATTGCGCGATCAAAACGCCGCATGGGTGGAGTGCTCAAAAGTCGAGTGGTACTGAGCAACATTGCGATGGGCCTCCTGCTGGTTGGCTCGTTTGGCGGTGCCGAGGTTGGCACGGTCGCGACGATTACCGATCGCAACATCTCCGGACTGGTCTTGGCGGCACTCTCGGCTGGCTCCCTGATTGGCGGCTTCGCCTTCGGGCACCGTGCCAAAACCAAATACGCCCTCAGCAAGTTCTTCGCGCTCTCCCTGATCGGCTACGCGCTGATCTTCATCGCGCCATACTCGCCGGTTTGGGTGGCCATCTGCTGGTTCATCGCTGGTCTCGGGGTTGCTCCAGTCTTTGCGACTCTAGCCAGCATCATCGCCATCAAGTTGAACCCCAGCGAGAGTGTCGAAGCCTACGGCTGGATCTCAACTGGTCAGTTGGTCGGTTACTCATCGGCCGCTGCGATCGCCGGTATTGCCGTTGACACCATTTCTCCTGAGGCTGCCTTTGCCGTCTCGGTTGCTTGCGGCGTCCTCGCCCTGGCCGTGGCTTTGTTTTCGCTACCGTTCACCCCAACTCCGCCATCGACAGACAAGGCAGACCATTGAGCTACTTCGCAGTCACCTACTTCTACACGGCCGAAGCCGAGGCCCTAGCCGAGATTCGACCGATTCATCGCAAGTGGATCGCCGACTTGCATGACAAGGGCACTCTTCTAGCCAGCGGCCCAATGGTAGATAACCCAACCGCACTCTTGATCTTTCAAGCGGATTCGGCCGAACAACTAAGTGCGCTGCTCGACAACGATCCGTTCGACATCGCCGGCTTTATTGGCGAAAGAGTTATCAATGAATGGAATCCCATCTACGGTCCGTGGGTTTAGGACAACATGCGTGTATTAATCTCAGGCTTCACCGGACTCGTCGGCACCGAGGTGGCTCGTCAGCTCCGCGAGACCGGGCACGAACCAATCAAACTTGAGCGCAACGAACCAAACCTCGCCGCTCTAATCGAAACGGTTGACGCGGTAGTCAACTTGGCTGGCGCAACCACAGGCAAGATTCCTTGGACGAAGGCTTACAAAGCCGAAATTGTTGCGTCGAGAATCGAGACCACAAAGAAACTGGTTTCGGCAATCAACTCCGCGAAGAAAAAGCCAAAGGTTTTGGTTAGCGGTTCCGCCTCAGGCTTCTATGGAGACTGCGGCGACGCCTGGCTCGACGAGTCCTCGCCTAAGGGAACAGGCTTCCTTTCGGACCTAGCGGCCGTCTGGGAGGCCGAGGCCATCAAGGCCGAGACTCGCGTCGTCTTGGCTCGGACAACCATGGTGATGTCGCGCTCAAAAGGTGCACTCGGCAAACTGCTACCCCTAATCAAATTCGGCCTTGGCGGCCCGCTGGGCTCTGGCAGACAGTGGTGGGCGTTCATCAGCCTCCAAGACGAAGCCGCCGCAATCATTCACCTGATCAACACGCCCAGCGCCAGCGGCGCCTACAACCTAACGGCTCCCGAACCAGCAACCTGCGGCCAAATCGTGAAGTCTTTGGCTAAGGCGCTTAACCGACCGGCTCTGCTTCGGGTTCCCGCGTTCGCGATGAAACTTTTGATCGGCGAGGCCGCAGTTGAACTTCTACTTTGCAGCCAAAAGATGAAAGCCGAGCGGTTGATGGCCACGGGCTTCAAGTTCGCTCACCCCACCCTCGAAACGGCCACTGCCTACGTGTTGTCTGAAGAATTACCCAACTGACGAATAAAGCGGAAAAAATACATCGCTACAAGAATCGCAAAGGTTCCGCCCACAATGTAGGGCGCGCGCAGGTCGATCTTCGCCACGACACCGCCGATTAGCGCTCCGATTGGCATGATTCCCCAGACCAGTGTTCTGCGAGCGCCGTGCACTCTTCCGAAGACCTCGTTAGGTATCAGCGTGTGGTACAGGCTCATCAAAAGAACGTTCCAGCCAGCAATCGCGAACCCCGCTCCGACCGAAGCAATTATGAAAAAGTAGACGTTGGGTGATAGCCCCTGGCATAGCTCAAAAACGCTGGTCATGGTTATCGACCAGGCGAGGACCACCCCTCTACCGAATCGCTGCGAAAGCTTCGGTGACGCCCAAGCGCCGAGAAGGCCACCAACGCCTCCGCTAAGCATCAGAAGCCCAAACAGAACCTTCGGTACTCCAAGAGTCTGAGTCAAATACAACACCGCCGTTGCACCAGCGATGTTGAAACCAAAACCGATCAGGGCCGTCGCGACCACGAGACGCATGATTCTTTTGTCGTTCCAAAGAAAGCGCAAACCTTCAACCAGCTGCACCTTGAAGCTCGGTCTGTCCGCGTCAACGACCTTCTTGGCAATATGTCGCCGTGGAATTAACACCAATAGAACCGCGGCAATTGCAAATCCGAGGGCATTCAAACCAAACGGAAGCGAAGCCGAGATGACAAAGAACGCTGCTCCCAGAGGCATGCCAATGAACTGCTGGAGCACTGTGTCGCTCATCTGGAACCGAGAGTTGCCTCGCTCCAACTGGTCCTTGTTGAGAATCGTTGGAATCACCGACTGAAGGGCGGTGTCGTTGAAGACGTCGGCGGTGCCGATCAAGAAAGTTGAAAGCAGCAGCCCGTAGATAGAAAGAGTGTTGGTGAAAATCAGGACGGCGAGAGTGGTTGCAACAAGCGCCCTAAAAATCGCGACGGCGACCAGCGTGCGTCGACGATCGATTCGATCAACCAGAGTGCCAATTGCAATAGCGAAAAACAACCAGGGCAGAAGATACATCGCGCCGGAAAGTGCGATCAATACGGTGTCTTTGGTCAGTGAGATCGCAAGCAGTGGGGCCGCCGCTGCCATAAGGCCATCCCCAAGTTTGGAAGAAGAGAACGCCAACCAAAGTCGGTTGAACGCCGCGCCTAACGACTTTGGATTCGCCACTGATCTCCTTATGCGGTTTCCAGACTAAAGCAAAACGCTCCACCGAAATCGGTGAAGCGCTCTGCGTAAAAGAGTCTTACTTTTTCGCTGCTGGCTTCTTAGCTGCTGGCTTCTTAGCCGCAGGCTTTGCAGCAGCCTTAGGAGCTGCCTTCTTAGCGGCAGG
This sequence comes from uncultured Micrococcales bacterium, assembly GCA_903820955.1. GTDB lineage: Bacteria > Actinomycetota > Actinomycetes > Actinomycetales > Microbacteriaceae > Rhodoluna. The sequence continues at coordinate 677 of CAIJJH010000105.1, read as the reverse complement.
CTTCTTAGCAACGGGCTTCTTTACGGCGGTCTTCTTTGCAGCAGTTGCGGTTGCCTTTACGGCAGCAGCGGTTGCGGACTTGGTCGACTTAACGGCAACCTTTGCGCCCTTTTCAACGGCCTTGTCTACAACTTTTGCACCGGTAGCGGTTTTCTTGGCTACGACCTTGGTGGTCTTCGCAACGGTCTTCTTGACATCCTTGGTGGTCTTCGCAACGGTCTTCTTGACGTCCTTCTTGGCGTCCTTGACTTCTACTGCTGCGTCGTGGATCAGGTCGTCGGCTAGTGCCTTCGCAGCTGCCCCGGTTGCCTTGATGCTTTTCTCGTTCTGCTTTAGAACTTTCTTTACACGATCGAAAATGCTCACAATAACTCCTCAAAATTCATGGGTGGGTCGTTCTATACGAGTGTAGCCGAAGCGGGTTAGATAGCGCGTCTGCGACGAAGTATTTCGTCGAGGGCTTTGCTGTCAAGCTCGCCAGGAAAATCGATTTCAACTACATCGGCGAGGGTTGGTGATTCGAGAGTGCCGACTCGATTTAGAAGACCCTGCTTCGGAGTCTCATTTGGCGTCCAACGCCTGTCTTCAATTTCTACATCTGGCTCAACGATTTTTTCACCTGAACCCGAAAGACCAGAAGAAATCTTGTTGCGGCGGTTGGAGCCAGAAACCAAGAT
>CAIJJH010000104.1 GCA_903820955.1 uncultured Micrococcales bacterium | reverse complement strand
TCCTGCGCGACTCGAAAAACTGAGTCAACACCGAAGAGCATTCTGCTTCTAGGACTCCCGGGATAACTTCGACGGGAGCCCCGAGGCGGCCGTCGCGCAAGAGATCGTAAAGCGAACCCGCTGCTCCGACGCGAGGGTCCCAAGCGCCAAAAACCACGCGGGGAATTCTTGCTGCCAAAATGGCGCCCGCGCACATCACGCAAGGCTCGAGCGTGACCACTAGGGTCAAGTCTTCCAGGCGCCAGCTGCCGCGAGCCTTCGAGGCTTCGCGAATCGCAACGATTTCGGCGTGACCGGTTGGGTCTGCGGTTACCTCTTTATTGTTGCGTCCGGCTGCAACGACGTTGCCCTTGGGGTCAAGGAGCACCGCACCGACCGGCACGTCATCGCCGCACTTGGCAGCCTCGGCGAGCGCTGCTTGTATCGCAGGGTTCCAACGTTCCATAAAGTACTCCTTTCGGCTAGATTTAGCCTATGCGAGTCACCGTTGCCGACCACCCACTGATCACCCACAAACTCACCGTTTTGCGTGACAAAAACACGCCTTCGCCGGTGTTCCGCCAGCTGGTTGAGGAATTGGTGACTCTCCTCGCTTACGAGGCAACCAGGGACGTCCGTGTTGAAAGCGTCGAGATCGAGACGCCGGTCACCAAGACCACCGGAGTCAAGCTCAGCCGCCCTCGGCCGATCATCGTACCGATTTTGCGCGCCGGCTTGGGCATGCTCGATGGCATTATCAAGCTTCTACCTACAGCTCAGGTCGGCTTCTTGGGTATCAAGCGCAACGAAGAGACACTTCAGCCATTCACCTATGCAAACCGCTTGCCAGATGACCTAAACGGTCGACAGGTTTACATCATCGACCCGATGCTCGCCACCGGCGGCACGCTGATCGACTCGATTGACTACGTCTTCGAGCGCGGGGCAACCGAGGTGACCGCAATCTGCCTGATTGGAGCGCCAGAGGGTGTTGAGGCTGTTCGGGCCCACGTCGGTTCGAGAAACGTGAACCTCGTGCTTGGCGCGATGGATGAAAAGCTAAACGAGGTCGGCTACATCGTGCCGGGCCTCGGCGACGCTGGAGATCGCCTCTACGGCCTCGCCGACTAGCGAGTGAAGGTCCAGGTCTTTGTAATTCCTGGGACCCTGAAGCCCGCCGCGGCCTTCAAAGTTACGACGCACTTCTTCAACTTGCCAAGATCAACCGTGACCGTCTTACCGGACTTCAGGATTTTGCAACCAGCACTTGGCTTGAAGACGCCCAATGTACCGAGTTTGGTTTTTGGTTGACCATTCGTGATGAATGAGTATTTCTGAGTTTTCAGTTTCTTGCCCGAGTAGGTGGGCAGGGTGGTCGTCCACGTTTGGGCGGCAAGCCCTAGTTTGATCGTGAAGGTCTGAGCCTGATACACGTTCGAACCGTCGGTGTAACCGCCGACGATGAATGTGCAGGTGCCGGTACCGCCCAATGCCGTGACTCTCAACGCTGCGTAGCTGCAAAGCCCGGAGGTAATTGTTGAAACTGCATTCACCGAAAGGGTTGACCCCTTTGGTAGAGCTTTAGAGCTGGCCCAGTCGGAGTCAAGAATCCGGCCCAAGATCTGCGTGCGCGAAGCAACAGTGACTGTGAGAGTAGCGGTTTTCGAAGCGTATTCGTCGGTTTCAGGCACGTGGGCACTGACCAAGCAGGTGTTGGAGAACGCGGTGATTGTTACTCGGCGACCGTCCAGCGAGCAAGAACCGGTGACCGAAAGGGTTTCTCCGATGCCCGTTTGATTTTGCACGGACACATCGAAGGAGTCTCCGGCATATTTCACCCCGACGGGGTCAATCGCCAGTCTGTTTGCGGGCCACGCCATCTTGGTGATCAAAATGGAAACTTGAAGTCGGTTCTCTAAGAAGTTCTCATCTTCGCTTCGAGAGGCGGTAATCGTGCAGGTGCCAACCGAGATTCCGATTATCTGGCCGTTGGAGAAGCTGCAGGAGCCCGAAGTCCACACGTTGTAAGGGAGGCTTGCGTCATTTTGGAACGTGTAAGAAATGGGAGACCAGAGCTCTGCCGTTTGATTTGCTGTCAGAGCAACTTCATTTGCTGGCCTCGAAGCTTTCGCGAAATTTATGTAGGTGGTCTTCGTCGCCGATAGCCAATCGGAATTTTCGGCCACCGCCGCCTCGATCGAGCAACTCCCTTGGCCGGCCTCGGCATAGACCCTGCCGTCGGTGATGTGGCAGGCACCGAAAACGACTCGGTAGGTTACCGGTGAGAGAGTGTCATTCGAGATGACCCTTAGTTCAAGAGACTGCCCATACACGACTGTGCTAGCGGCAAGGTTCCATTCGAGCGAGGGCACGAAACGAAGCTTCACCGGTGTCTCGACCGAAGATCCAAGCCCTCGATAGAGATCATTCACGCCGTTCAAATCACCCGGCTCCAACGCCACGTTTGTCGAGCGGATGAACTTGGTGCCGGCTAGGTTCGGGATCCAGGTGAGGTATTTATTCGGTGTTGAGTCGAGTTTGGTGACGGTTCCGTTCGGCCTGATTCGAACCAATTGAATGCCATTGTCACCCCGGAGGCCCCCCGGAGCAACATCCCAACCGGTAATAAACCATGAGCAGTCGTTGGCCACTCTAATAAAGCTCGAGAGGCTCATGCCTATTGACCTAGGTGCTGGGAACGTGGTGGTCTGGCCGTCGACCGTGCAGAGCATCGACTCAGTGTTCGAGTTGCTGTAACCGACAGCCTGTCCATTCGCGCTAAAGGTTGCATTCATTGCCTGAATGTCGCTCTGTGGCAGCACGGAGTATTCACCGGGACCCGAATAGGTTCGCAGCTCGTCAACACCGACTCCGGAGACCTTGACCAGCACCTTGCCTTGTGAAAATCCGAAGATCCGCAGGGCCGTCTGCGAATTGAACGTGTCAAGGACAGTCGAAACTCCAAGCTCGGTTTGAGTTGCCAACGTCACGGGGTTGTCGCCGGTCGGGTATTGCACAGCCCAAGCGGCGGCCGAACCGTCCTCATTCAGGGCCACCGGCAGACCTCCTGGAGAAAGCCACCAAGAACTCCACTGCGACCAATCGGGCCCAACTTCGTAGCTGGCTCCGGTTTCAAGATTTCTTACGAAGTAGGTCCATGAAATTGTGTCGTCACCAGGCACGACTCCGGCACCGGCCGGATACTCGCGGAAAAGTCCATGAGTTCCGTCTTGTGAAAGTCCCATGGTGTCGATCTGGCTAAGCGAGGTTTGGGGTATGTCATATTTGACCACCGTGCGTGAGTTTGCCGCGACCCGATAGACACTGTCATAACCGGCTCCGTTTGCTAACCCGGCCGCCCTGCTTGAACCGAGAATCGAGCCGTCATCGGCAATGAAAACCGGCCCTCCGTTGTCTGTGGCATCGAAGCCTTGAGTATTCGGATAAATGAGTGGGCCGTCGCCCGAGGTTCTAGTTCGAACCGAGGACGCAATGAGCGCGCCAGTGGTGCTAGTGAACAAGACGCGTTCTAGAGAGGATGGCGACGACGAAGGCATGCTCACGGGCACGGTAACCGAGGTTCCAGCCGGTCCGGCCGGCAGAGTGACCGTGCTTGGAGCGGTCAACGTGCCGGTTGCCGAGATCCTGTAGGAGTCGTCGCTCGAAGAGGCAAGCGTTCGTTCGAGTGTCAACGAGCCCGAAGATGCGCCGTCCAAGAAAAGTGGATCAGCCTTGACTCCCGAACTGTGCAAAACGGAGCCGCTGAAGGAATCGATGTTGATCCGGTAATTTACCGTTGTCGAGCACTTGATAATCAAGGTCGTGGTTTCGGTGCTGGCCGGCAAGAAATAGCTGAATAAGCGAGGCGTCCAACCGGGTGTGCCGAACTGGCAAGAAGTTACTGCGAGCAGGGTACAGACGACTTTTGGCGTTAGCTGGTTATAGGCGGAGTCGACCTGAACGATGGTGAAAGTTGAACTGGCCCAAGCATCGGAACGAAAGGAGTGGTCGAGCAAAATCGAAATCGAGGTGTCGCTCTCGTGTGGAGGAATCTGAATCAGGTTGTCTGAATTTTCGTCGATTGTAGCTGTGGACGAATGTGAAGCCGGCATGGTTGTGCCGTTTAGGCTCGCACTTGCCGAAACAATCCCAGCGCCGGAGTCGGGGTCAACGCCTGGCGCAAACCAGTCACTCGTCTTCATACGATCTTGCACGCCGTTGGTCATCGATTCCTTAACAACACCGGCCGGGCAGCTCACGTCGACGTCACATAGGGTTCCGCTTGGTGCTGCCGTCGGGTTTTGTTCGAGCAATAGCGCAGCGATTCCCGCCACGTAAGGGGTCGCCATCGAAGTACCAGACATCGTGGTCTCGTAGTTGTTGAATGAAGACTTTGCGGTGGTGAGAGCCGCTCGAATGCCGGAACCTGGAGCCGTGATGTCGATGCCGGCCCGGCCGTCTGAGGTGGGCCCGTGGCTCGAATATGGGGCCAGAAATTTGCCGTACTTGTTCACCGTGGCGGCGGCAACCGTGGTTGCGAATTCCGATGTGCCCGGGGAGAAGAGATTATTTGCCACATCCCAACCATTGCCCGCGGCAACCGAGACGAAGATGCCCTGTGCGACAAGGCGATTAATCAAAATGGACGTCGGATCGAGCCCATCGCCTTGTCCTCCGCTAGCGCCCAAAGACAAATTTACGACCTTGACGGGATATTCCGTTCGATGATCAAGAATCCACTGCAGTGCCGAATCTATGCCCGAAAACTCGCCGGAGCCGGCACAGTTCAGCACGCGAAGGTCAAGGATGCTGGCACCTGGAGCCACTCCCTGAATCGCGGTGTCCCGCGAGTCGATAGCGCCTGCAATGATCGACGAAACGTGAGTGCCGTGCCCGAATGGGTCGAGTTTTCCGTTATCGCTGCAGCTGGCGTCGGTTGGTGGGCTCGTGAAGTCTTCGCGGTGCACAACCTTGCCACCGCCAAGGCCTAGAGCCTCTGGGTCGACTCCGGTGTCGAGCACGGCAACCAGCACGCCGGTACCGTCAATGCCCTTCGCGTTTCGAGAGGCAACTAACGCCGGGTCGGTCTCGGGAATCGTTGCGGAGGCGTCCCAGAGAAGGTCGGGTATGAACAGGTCCGGCTTCGCCTCACGCACCGGAATAGCGCTCACCGGGCGGTTCAAATCAAGGGTTACCCCAGCGAGCCCCTGCAGCGAATGGACATCTCCGGCATTGAGTTTGCCCGAAAACACCGAACCGCCGAGTGACTTTAGCTTTGGCGCTAACGCGGCGAATTGGGTGGAGTGGGCGGCGATCGGGTCGACCAGCAAAATGGTGTCTAACGCTTTGGAGGGGTTTGCATCGAAGGCCGCCAGAACAGCTGGGTTTAGGTTGGCGAAGGTTTTTACCGCCAGAACATCGATCTGAGTTGCAGTCGAGAACGCGAGTGAGGCGATTGCCAAAGCCGCAATAGAAAGAAGTCGTAAACGCTTCACCCAGCACCCTCCCTCTATTTCAAGACTAAGGCTCAGCCGAGTGTGTGCTGCTATATAATTGAGACATGACTAACGCCAACCCATTCAGCGCATCGATGCGCGGCGTTATGTGTATGCGCGAGTGCCGCTAACCGCCAACGTCGCTCGGTTTAGCATTTGGCACCAAAACCCCAGACTCCCCTAATTTTTCGCATACTCAAAAAGGTTTAGAAATGCCAAATGAAACTGAAGCACGCGGGTTCGCTCTCTATGTGGGCCTCGACGAAACAACGGCCAAGCAGGCCGGCACCTCACTCACCGAGGTGGTCAATGCGCTGCGAGCAAGGCTTGCCGAACTCGCGCCAAACACCGAAACCTACGCAGCCGTTGCCCTTTCGCCCGCTGGGCTAGGTGGGCGCAACATCGACGTGGTGCGCGCAGCCCTTCGTGACCCTCGGGTCAGCGAACCCGAAGGCGAAGATGACGACCAACTCGGCATCGTGGTTGACGTGCCAAGGCGCAAGGTGTTTGCCGACGGCGTCAGCGCCAACCTCACCTTCAAAGAGTTCGAACTGCTCAGTTACCTAATCGAGCACCAGGGCGAGACCATCAGTCGCCGTGAACTAGTCGATTTGGTCTGGGACGACGATGACGAAACCGCGGTGAACGAACGAACCATCGATGTTCACATTCGCCGACTACGCGCCAAGATTGCCGGTTATGAAGACATCATTCGAACCGTCCGCGGTGGCGGTTATCGCTTCGACAAGCACCCGGACGTCACGGTAGACAGTTACCAGATTTAGGCTTGTTCGGTGAACGATGCGCTGAGCCAACTAGTCGAACTGACCCTTGAGTCGGTCGAGCTCGGCAACCTCACGCCGATAATCCTGATCGATGGTCGCGCCGGCAGCGGCAAAAGCACCCTCGCCGAGGCCCTGAAGAACCGCCTGTTCAAAGAGGGCGAGTCACTGCCGCGTTTGATTCACATGGACGACCTCTACGAGGGCTGGCGCGGACTCGATGCCGGTGTGGATATTTTGATTCGTCAGATTCTGCGTCCACTTGCCAAAGGCGTTGGGGCGTCTTGGCAGGAGTGGGACTGGGTCGCCGTCGAACGCGGCAAGTGGCGCGAGTTTCGGGGCGGAACCCCGCTGATTATCGAGGGCGTCGGGGCACTAAACCGAGTCAGCGCCGAGCAAAGTGCGATTCGGGTTTGGCTCGAGGTTGACGAACAGATTCGTTTCGAGCGCTGGGTTGAACGCGAGGGTAGCGACGAGCACTGGGCCGAATGGGCCGCGCAAGAACTGGACTTTTATGCTCGCGAACGCTCGAGCGAGCTGGCTACCTTAGTTTTCGGTTTCTAAGCCAAGAGCGCACGCCGACGAAGATTGAGGCGGCAACAAAGCCCGCGGCGATCAGGTAACTGGCGTCTTTCACCAACGGAATAGTTGCCGCGTAGTAGCCGGCGATCGTGAGGCCCACGCCCCAGGTGAGGGCTCCAACAAGATTGGCGCTGAAGAACTTGTAGTAGTTCATCTTTGAGATGCCAGCGATTGGCGGAACCAGTGCGCGAACCATCGGGATGAATCGGCCGATGACCATTGCCCACCAACCCCACTTTGCATAAAACGATTCGCTCTTGGCGATTGATCGCTGCAGCCAAGCGCCTTTGCGCTTTTCTAGGTATGGCCGTCCGAAGTGCAGCCCGAGAGCAAAACCGACTTGATCGCCGAGCCAAGCCCAGACGCCGACGCCGATTGCCATCACCCAGATGTTGACACCGGAGGCGGTTGAGCCAGCGACTACCCCGGCCGCAAAGACCAGCGAATCACCGGTGATGAAGGGTGTGAAAGCACCGATCATCAGGCCGGTTCCAGCGAAGACGAGACCCCAGACCACAAGGTAAAACAGGAACGGACCGGTTTGGGTGTTCCAGCCAACTATTTGGTCTGAGATGCTCGCAAAATGCGGCATGCGCTAGGGCTTGCCGTGCAAGACGATTTCGTCTAGTTCCAAACGGGTGCGTGGTTGGATTTCGCGCTCGTAGGCGGGGCCTTCGAGCTGGTCTGCCGGAGCAACCTTGCCGATGGCAACTACGACGATTGGGCGAATGTCCTCGTGCAAGCCAAAGGCGTTCGAAAGGCCTGCCGGAACAATTCCACTCATCTGGTGAGCGTGGAGTCCAAGTTCTTGGGCCTGAATTACCAGATTGGCAACCGAAAGACCGGCGTCGTAGAGCGCGCCATTGTTTTCGCGTCCGTCTGCGAGCTTGGTTTGAATCGAGACGACCACGAGAGTCGAAGAACGTGGAGCCCAGGCTTGGTTGAAACCACTCAGACCATCTGCGACAACCTGGTCAAACAGGGCCTCGCCACGGTTGACCACGGCGAAGCGCCATGGCTGACCATTGTTGGCCGAAGGTGCCCAGCGGGCGGCTTCGAGAATCGAAAGTAGTTCATGCTGGCTCAGTTTGTAGTTTGCGTCGAAGGAGCGCGGGCTCCAGCGGTCGGCTAAAACGGGCATGATTGGTGCGGCAGTGATTGCGGATTTATTCATGTTTCTATTCAACCAAACTATGGGCTAGAGAATTCCTTTAGCGACCGCCAGAAATCCGTCGACGTCGGATTCGGTGGTATCCCACGAGCACATGAGACGAACCTGGCCGGTGGCCTGATTCCAAACGTAGAAGCGGTACTGCTCTTGAAGCTTCTCGGTCTGGCCTGAAGTGAAGATCGGGAAGACAGCATTTGCCTGCGTCGGGTTCGGAATCGCGACACCGAGTGCGCGCAATCCAGCATCGAGGCGAGCCGCCATCGCGTTGGCGTGTGTGGCATTGCGCTTCCAGAGGTCGCCCTCAACCAGCGCGATCAACTGGGCGCTCATGAAGCGCATCTTGCTACCGAGCTGCATCGAGGTCTTGCGCAAGAACGCGATTGAGTCGAGTAGCTCTGGGTTCAAAACCACAACCGCCTCGGCCCCCATCGCGCCAATCTTGGTGCCACCGAAACTGACGATGTCGACTCCGGCGTCGGTGGTGAAGTCGCGGAACTTCGCGCCTAGCGCGGCAGCGGCATTCGAGATTCTGGCTCCGTCGAGGTGAAGAAACAATCCCTTGGACTTGCAGTAGTCGCTGATCGCCTTGATCTCGGCGACCGTGTACAAGGTGCCGAGTTCGGTGGTCTGTGTGATGCTGACAACGCCAGGCTGGGCGCGGTGCACACTGCCGATGTCAAACATCTGAGTG
>CAIJJH010000103.1 GCA_903820955.1 uncultured Micrococcales bacterium | reverse complement strand
GGCAATTCGCGAGGCATAGAAGTTTGCGAAGTCGATTGCCTCGGAGATCTCGGTGTCTGCCTCGGCAATGGTTTTTCCGGCCTCGGCAATCATGACCGTCGCCAGCTCGGTTCTGCGTTTTTGTAATTCGCGGGCCGCTAGATGAAGCAGACGTTCTCGCTCGGCGGGGTTCTTGGCCCACGCGGCCGAGGCGGAACGCGCTCGCGCAACCGCTTGGTCGATTGAGCCTTCGCTCTCGAGTTTTGCGATCGAGTTGGGTAGCGGTGCCGGGTGCTGGGCCAACTTGTGTGCAGCGGCAACCGCCTCGGCTACCCACTCGCGGGTTTCGGCGAGCGCCGGGTCGCTATCTGGCATGTTCATGCCTTCCGGTTGCCCCTCGGCAACCCTGCGGGCGTGCTGCGGTTTGTCATCCAGCGCAAAAACGCTCGCGGTGAACCGATCGCGCTCGCGCTTGAAGATGTCTTCGCTAGAGGCAATGTCAAACAGCCCAGACATGAAATTTTCGGGGGACGCATTCTCCTCGAGTCGGCGGGTCAGGTAGGCGATTGCCACCTCAAACTCTTTCGGGTGAACCACGGGAGTGTAGAGAAGCAGGCTGCCAACGGTCTTGCTAACCGCAGCCGAGATGTCTACGGCCATGCCCTTGAGCATCTCGAAGTCGACGTGCTCGCTGACCCCGCGCTTTTCGGCGAGCAGATGAGCTAGTGCGATGTCGAAGAGGTTGTGCCCGGCAACACCGATTCGCACGTTTGCAGTGTGCTCGGGGGTCAGTGCCCATTCGAGCACCCGCTTGTAGTTTGTGTCGGTGGCCTGCTTGGTCGGGTAGGTGGCTTCGACCCAACCGTGTAGGTCGGCGTCCACCTTCTCCATCAGAAGGTTTGCGCCCTTCACAACACGGACCTTGAGCGGAGCACCGCCGCTGGCAACTCGCTTTGCAGCAAACTCCTGAACCGTCTTCATAGCCCCCAAGGCATCTGGCAGGTAGGCCTGCAAGACGATGCCGGCTTCGAGGTTCTTGGTTTCGGGCAGCGACATCAGGCGCTGAAACACCTCGAGGGTGAGTGAAAGGTCGCGGTACTCCTCCATGTCGAGGTTGATGAACTTTTGGACCGGCTGGCTCGCGGCATAGTTGTAGAGCGGTTTTAGACGCTCGATAACGCGCTCAACGGTGGCATCGAAACCCCACATCGAGACCTGGCTGATCACCGAGGACACCTTGATTGAGACGTAGTCGACATCGTCGCGCCTCAGGAGTTCGAAGGTCTTATCGAAACGCTCAAGCGCAGCCTTTTCTCCCAGCACGGCTTCACCGAGCAGGTTGAGATTAAGTTTTGTGCCGTCGCTGCGCGTGCTGGCGATGTGTTTGGTCAGTTGAGCGTCACGGGCATCGGCAATCAAGTGGCCAACCAGTTGGCGCAGTCTCGCCTGAGCGATGGGAATCACAATGCCTGGAGCGATTGGGGCAACTAAGCCGCCAAGGCGAATCATTGCTCGGTCGGTTGGCGGTAACGCTTTGGGCGGAGACTTGGCGAGGTGGTAAAGCTCTCGGGCGCAAATGCGGTTGTCTTCGGGGCGAATCACTCGATCAACGAAACGGAGAGTGAAGTTGAGACCGTTGGGATCTTTTAAGATTGCCGAGAGTCTGCTCTCGGCAGCGAGTTGCGCTTTAGTTGAGGGTGTTGCGTTGAGCCACTGCCGAACCAGTTTGATGGCCGGTTCGGTCAGCGCAAGAAGTTCAGCTTTTGGCATTTCTTCGCTTTTCATTCTTCGTTGAATGGACACCCTCATTCTGCCACCGCCCAGGCTCAGAACACTGCGCGAAACCTCAGGTTTCTATCAGGAAACTCCCAAGAAACTTGGGCATTCTTAGAGCATGAACATTGACTCGATGCCAATCGTTGCCTCGGCGAAGCAAATTCGCCTAGGTATTCACAAGCATCTTCGTCTCCGCAAGTCTCAGGACATCGTCGAGATTCTCGGCTACGCAACGATCCTGTTCGTCACTGTCACTTTCTTGCTTGACGGCGGTCTCGCCGGAGTAACAGATCTGGCCACGGGTTTGGGGTCAATCAGTCGCTGGACTGCTCTGGTGGCCACCGATCTCTTGCTCATTCAAATGCTGCTGATCTCGAGGGTCCCTTGGTTGGAGCGCTTGTATGGTCACGACCGCACGACCGTCGCTCACAAAAAGCTCGGCAAGCCCATTCTTTATCTAGTGATTGCGCACTTCTTGGCTTCATTGATTCAGTACGCGGTGCAGGACAACAAAAACATCATTGCCGAAGCAATAACTCTTATCACTTCGAGTAATGACCTATTGCTTTCGTTCATCGCGCTTGCGGCAATGATCGTTGTGGTCGTTACCTCGATCAAGATTGCCAGGGCGAGAATTAGCTACGAGGCTTGGTACCTCGTGCACCTAATCTCTTACGTTGCCGTCATTGCCGCGGTACCCCACGAATTTTCAACCGGTCAAGACATCGCGGGTAAGCCTCTGCAGAGCGCTTTCTGGATCGCGCTTTACCTTTTTGTCGCCGGCAACCTAGTCTGGTTCCGCTTCGCCTTGCCGATCTTGAAAATGTTCCGACACGGTTTCAAGGTGATTGCAGTAAAACGAGAGTCCAGTGACACAGCTTCGATTTATGTTGGTGGGCGCGGCATGAGCGGCCTCACCGCGCAGGCTGGGCAGTTTTATATCGTGCGAGTTATGACCCCGAGCCAGTGGTGGAGACCTCACCCTTTCTCTCTTTCGGCAACACCTAACTCCGAGTACGTTCGTTTCACAATCGGCGACCGCGGCGACGACACCGGCGCGATGCTCAGGTTGAAGCCGGGCACCAAGGTGATGCTCGAAGGCCCATACGGGGTCTTCACCGAGGAGCGTCGCACCAAAGAGAAAGTGACGCTGATTGCTGCTGGCATCGGAGTTCCGCCAATTCGCGCTCTTGCCGAGTCGATGGTTGCCAACCCTGGTGACATAACCATCGTCTACCGCACTCGAAACAACGACGACGCCGCTCTGCTTCTTGAGTTAGACAAGATCGCCACCGTTCGAGGTCACGAGCTGAAGGTGCTGGACGGCCCCCGTGCGACGCCGAACTCTTGGTTACCCGCTGGTCACGGAAACATCCCGGACTACCAACGCCTGCGCCTCATCGCTCCTCAGATCGTGCAATCGGACGTCTTCATATGTGGCCCGACCCCTTGGACTCACGGCGTAGTGAAGAGCCTGCTACAACTCGGAGTTCCAGAGAACCAAATTCACGCAGAGGAGTTTGCCTGGTGAGAGCCTCTACTAAAGTCGCCGTTAGCCTCGTTACGCTTGGCACGCTTGCCGTTTCTTATAAGCTCGGCACTCCAGCGACAACCGGGACTGGCCTAAGTGCGGCCGGACTAACCTCGTCTGTTGCCAACACCTCAAACATCGCAAATGAGGACGATCCCAACGTAACCGCACCTACACCACTCGCCTCGCCGAGCGCGAGTAGCACCCCGAGCGCCGCACCAAAAAAGCCTGGAAAAAAGACCCATGCCACAAAGAAGCCCACATCCTCTGGGTCTTCCTCTGGGTCCTCCTCTGGCACCGGTAGCTCAGGATCCTCCACAGGAAGCGGTTCTGGTTCAACAGGTGGAACCACGACCCCACCGGTAAACACCAGCCTCGCCGGAACCAAAACGGGCTCCCTATTTCGTGAAAATGTTTGGGGTGGCTATGTCCAGCTTTCTGTGACCAAGGACGCCAGCGGAACCATCACCGCCGTGAACTTGGTTCAGGCGGCGGCTACCGGCGGGCGTAACAGTGCGTTCAGCCTTCTTCAGCAGGCAGCCCTTCAGGCTCAGGGTTCAAACTTCGGCAACGTTAGCCGTGCGACCTACACGACTCAGGTTTTCAAGCAAGCATTGGATTCGGCACTTGCAAAGTTCTAGCAAATACACATTCCGCCCCGTGAAGCAAAAGAAGACCGGGCGCATTGCGACGTTCGTTCTAATCGCTGGGGCAATTTGGGGTGGAGTAACCTTCGGCATTGGACAGAACGGCGGCTGGGAGGCCGTTTTCAACTCCGGTGGTGCGACCAACGGGCTGACCGGGTTGACTGGATCACCGACGCCTACAAAAACTACCAAACCTTCCGGCTCGGGCGCTGCCTCGGCAACCGGTGACCCTGTCGACTACCCTTTCGGCACCATTCAACTTTCGGTGACTAGAAGCAACGGCAAAATCACCAAGGTTGGCCTCGTTCAGGCATACGCCAGCGCCGGGCGCGACCAAGCGTTCCCCTTGCTCCAGCAGGCCGCAATTACAAATAACGGATCAAGCTTCGGGAACCTGAGCGGTGCCACATACACAACTGACACTTTCAAACAGGCCCTCGATTCGGCGATCTCTAAGCTGCCCTAATGCACGAGTTCAATCGCCTCGAAGAATGCATGGGCACGGTTTTTCAATTTTCTGGACTGAGCGCAATTGACGAGGCCGAGTTTTTGGAGTCGGCAACCAACACTCTGCACAAGGCCGACGCCATTTTCAGCCTTTATAAACCCGGATCTCCGCTTAGCCGGTTAGCCCGAGGCGAAACCTCCGTCGCCGAGTGCCCGGGCGTTGTCGAGCAGGTCTGGGAGCTCTGCGAAAGCTGGGCCAAGAAAACCGACGGTTGGTTTAGCGCTTTTACCCCCGAGCACACGTTCGACCCTTCTGGCTTAGTGAAGACCTGGGCCGCTCAGGCGGCAGCCGATAAGCTCTTGGAAGCCGGAATCATTGACTTCACGCTGAACGCCGGAGGCGATATTCTGATCAGCGACGGGCAGTCTCGTGAAGATTTCTGGCGTGTGGCGATCAGTAGGCCGGTTTCTATCGCCGACGCTGAGGCCGGCGTGCTAACCGTCCTCGACCTCACCGGAACCGAGTTTCGTGCGGTTGCCACAAGTGGTTCGGCAGAGCGCGGGCAGCACATTTGGAACCCGAAAAGCAGTGAGAATCAACAAGACTTCACTCAGGTGAGCGTTATTGCAAGAGACATTGTCGAGGCTGACGTCTGGGCAACAGCGGCTTTCGCCGAAGGAATCCGATCGCTAGAACGAATCAACAAGCAGGCGCACCTTGAAGCGCTTTACGTAATGGCCGACGGCAGCCTTCAGGCCACCGATGGGGTTCTTGCCCTGTTGGCTAAAGCCACTCGCTAGGGGCAGCCTCGCGGCCCTTGGGCAGCGCAGATGCGGTGTCCCAGTCGGTCACCCACTTGGGTAGCTTGGGCACTGGTGCCTCCCAGGACCCCAATACCTGAAACATTTCGTCGATGCTCGGGATCCCCTTGGGGTTTTTCAAAAACCGCAGCTTCACGATTGCTCGGGCATGAATCTCGCCCTTGACCACGAAACGCTGTTCGATGAAAAACGCGATGTCGCTCCAACCGATGACCTTGGTTTCGATGCTGAACTTTTGACCCAGGGTCAAGGACTTTCTGAAGGTGATGTTCTCGGCAACCACCACCGGGTGAATGTTCGCCTTC